>JAEYFY010000338.1 GCA_023454395.1 Pseudomonadota bacterium | reverse complement strand
TGTCCCCCAGTACCACCAGCCATAACCATTAAACGGCGTCTACGCTCGCTCATTTCGGGCTCCTTACAAACGCCTGAGCTTGTGCTAGACGTGTTTCATAATCAATTCGTAATAACATCACGATGGCAGTTGACATAATAATCAAGCTCGAACCACCGTAACTAATAAGAGGAAGGGTTAATCCCTTTGTTGGCAACATGCCTGCTGCAGCGCCTACATTCACCAATGATTGGAATGTAAACCAAATCCCGATAGAGCAAGCTAAAAAGCCTGAAAAACGTTGTTCGAGGATCAGCGCACGTCGTCCAATTTGCATCGCGCGAAAAGCGATGAAGAATACCATTAAAAGCACCAAAACCACACCGATATAACCAAGTTCTTCAGCCAAAATGGAGAAAATAAAGTCGGTATGTGCCTCTGGCAAATATTCTAGTTTTTGTACTGAGTTTCCTAAACCTTGTCCAAGTAAATCACCACGACCAAATGCCATTAGAGATTGTGTAAGCTGATAACCGCTACCAAATGGATCTTCCCAAGGTTCTAAGAAAGAAGTGATACGTCGAACACGGTAAGGTTCAACGATAATCAACATAACAACAGCAGCAATTCCTGAACCGATAATGGCTAAGAACTGCCAAATTTTAGCACCCGCTAAAAATAACAGTGCTAATGTTGTTACGAATAAAACCACAACAGTTCCTAAGTCTGGTTGTAATAACAATAAAACAGCCAGTACTAACATCACGCCCATCGGCTTACAGAAACCCCAAAAGTTATTGCGTACTTCTTCAACTTTTCGGACTAAATAGCTCGATAAATAACAAAACAGCGCAAGTTTTGATAATTCAGCAGGCTGGAAATTTAATGGCCCCACAGCAATCCAGCGTGAAGCACCATTAACTGAACTCCCTACCCCCAATACCACCAATAAAAGGAGTATCGAGCCGAACAGCATTAAGCTGCTATAACGTTGCCAAACTGCCATTGGGATACGCATGGTGACTAACGCAATACAAAATGCGACAAGGATATAGATGCCATCACGTTTAGCAAATAAGAACGGATCTTCTGCTAGACGTTGACCAACAGGCATTGACGCTGATGTCACCATAACAAAGCCGACAACCGCTAATCCGAAAGTAAACCAGAGCAAGGCGCGATCATACGGCACAAATGCCGTATTCTCAGTTTGATAACTGCCCACTAGCCACTGTTTTAATCTTCGCATTGCGAATACGCTCATCAGCCAAGCTCCCTTGCTAAACGTGCAAATTCATCACCACGCTGCTCAAAACATTTAAACTGATCTAAGCTTGCACATGCAGGAGAAAGCAACACCATATCCCCTGATTTTACAGTAGGAGCTAAGGCTCGCATGGCTTCTTCCATTGTCACTGTTAATAAAGAGACATCTGGTCGTAGATTTGCCAATGCTTGCCCATCTTGCCCAAAACAGTACAGGCGGATATTGTCACCGCTGATATAAGGCAATAAAGAAGTGAAATCAGCAGACTTCCCATCACCGCCTAATAAAAGATGTAGTGTGCCTTCAACTTCGAGTCCTCGTAATGCTGCTTCAGTGCTTCCCACATTGGTGGCCTTCGAGTCATTTATCCAACGTACATTTTGATGCGAATAAACTAATTGAAAGCGGTGAGCAAGACCGTGATACGTTTTCAGTACCTCGGTTGCAGCTTTACGAGAAATACCCACTGCATCAGCAAGTGCTAATGCCGCTAATGCATTGGTATAGTTATGCTGCCCTGAAAGGTACATTTCAGCCGTTGAAATAACTTTTTCACCTTTCACTTTTAAAATGCGATTTGTGTTATCAAGCTGATAATCACCTTGTCCGACACCAAAACTCACACAACGATTATTTTTACCCTGTAAAGGTAACGTTAATGCATCATCTTCGTTATACACGCAGGTTTTAGCATTATCGTAAATACGCAGTTTTGCTTCACGGTATTGCTCTAATCCTAACGGATAGCGATTCATATGATCTTCGCTAATATTTAATACCGTTGCAGCAGCGGCTTGTAAGCTATAAGTCGTTTCTAGTTGAAAGCTCGATAGCTCTAATACGTATAAATCATGAGGCTCGGTTAATAAAGTCAGCGCTGGAACACCGATATTGCCACCGACGCCAACGCGAATATCATCCGCGCGAGCCATTTCACCGACCAGCGTTGTCACTGTGCTTTTACCGTTAGAGCCAGTAATCGCTACAATAGGCGCTTTGGCTTCACGGCAAAACAGTTCGATATCACCAACAATTTCAACACCATGATTGATAGCTTCAACAAGCTCCGGCGTCGAAAGGGCAATCCCTGGGCTTGAGACAATTAAATCAGCATCGTTAAGCCATGCTTGATGGAAACTACCTGTATGATATTCAACGTCAGTAGGAAGCTTATCTAAGCCTCCTGGTTTTTGGCGTGTATCAATAACCTTAGGTGTAACACCTTGGCGGATAAAAAAGTCAACGCAAGAAAGGCCTGTTATTCCAAGCCCTACAACAACCACTTTTTTCCCCTGATAATTTGCCATTTTAACGTACCTTTAATGTCGCCAGACCGATAAGCACTAACATCAGTGAGATGATCCAGAAACGGACAATAACACGAGGTTCAGGCCAGCCTTTTAATTCATAATGGTGATGAATTGGAGCCATACGGAAAATACGTTGACCACGCAACTTAAATGAGCCGACTTGTAAAATTACGGAAAGTGTTTCAACAACAAAAACACCACCCATAATGACTAATAAGAATTCTTGGCGTAATAACACCGCAATCGTTCCTAATGCGCCACCTAATGCAAGAGAGCCTACATCGCCCATAAAAACTTGAGCCGGATAAGTATTAAACCAAAGGAAACCTAAGCCCGCACCAACGATAGCGGTACAGACAATCACCAATTCACCCGCATGCATCAAGTAAGGAATTTTTAAGTAGCTGGCAAAATTAACGTTACCTGTCGCCCATGCAACTAATGCAAAACCCGCGGCAACAAAAACGGTCGGCATAATCGCTAAACCATCTAAGCCATCGGTTAAGTTAACTGCGTTACTTGTTCCAACAATGACGAAATAAGCCAGTAAGATATACAGCATACCCAATTGAGGCATGACATCTTTAAAGAATGGCACAACTAACTGTGTTGCAGGCGTATCTTTACCAATAGCGTACATACTAAACGCTACAACAAGGGCGAGTACGGACTGCCAAAAATATTTCCAGCGAGCAATTAATCCTTTGGTATCTTTACGAACAACTTTGCGATAATCATCAACAAAACCAATAACGCCATAACCAATTAAAACAAGCAATACACACCAAACATAAGGATTATCTAATCTTGCCCATAACAGTGTAGAGATGGAGATAGAGAACAGGATCATAATCCCGCCCATTGTTGGTGTACCACGTTTACTAAAGTGCGATTCTGGGCCTTCACTACGAACCACTTGCCCAATTTGCATTTTTTGCAACCATGCGATGAGATGAGGTCCCATCCACAAAGCAATAATTAATGCAGTCAATAAACCAACAATCGCCCTGAATGTCAGATAAGAAAACACATTAAAAAATGTATGGTATTTAACCAAATATTCGGCTAGCCAAACTAACATTCAAAGCACTCCTTTAATGCGTTCACGATATCTTCCATCGCGGAGCTTCGTGAACCTTTTACTAAAACTGAAACAACATCATGCTGCTGTAATAATGGAATTAATTGGGCAAGTAAGTCGGCTTTAAAGGCAAAATGCTGACCACCTTGATTTTCATCACTAATAAAATGGCTGTGATGCCCAACAGTAAAGACACTATCAATACCTGCACTGTGAGCAAAACGACCAACATCGCGGTGACATTTTTCTGAATCTTTACCTAATTCAGCCATATCCCCTGCAACAAAAATTTTATATCCCGGTAATTGAGAGAGCACTTGCAAACCCGCAATCATGGAGCCATCGTTCGCATTGTAAGTGTCATCTAACACCATTTTCCCTGAAGTTAATTCAATAGGGTACAATCTTCCCGGTACTGCTTTTAATGTCGATAAACCAAGGCGAATATCTTCAAGCGTCGCCCCAGCAGATAACGCAAGAGCACTTGCCGCTAAGGCATTCGCAATATTATGACGACCCGGTAATGGCAGAGTGACTTCAACACAACCTTCTGGTGTATGTAAGGTGAAATTTGTGATGAATTGCTTAACAGCTATCTCGGTAGGATAAAAATCTGCGTTACGTTGTGCTGATAAAGAGAACGACCATTGTGTTTGGCGCGCATTTAAATGATGTTGCCACAGAGGTAAATCATTACTATCAAGATTAATAATGGCTGTACCTTGCTCTTTTAAATGAGTAAAGATTTCACCTTTTGCCTGAGCAATACCTTCCAGCGAGCCGAAGCCTTCAATGTGTGCAGAAAAGAGGTTATTTACCAATGCACTATCTGGTTTTACCATATTGACGGTATAGGCGATTTCACCGATATGGTTTGCACCTAATTCAATAACTGCAAAACGGTGTTCAGGCGTTAAACGAAACAGCGTTAAAGGCACGCCAATATCGTTATTTAAATTGCCATGGGTATAGAGGGTTTCACCACAGTGACGCAAAATAGAAGCCGTCATCTCTTTAACGGAAGTTTTTCCGGAAGAGCCTGTCAGCGCAACAATCTTGGCGTGGCTTAGCGAACGAATATGTGCTGCAATTTCACCCATTGCTAGATGGGTATCTTTCACAATAATTTGTGGACAATCGACTTCGATTTCACGATTCACTAAAACTGCAACAGCGCCTTTTTCTTTTACATCAGCAATAAAATCATGTGCATCAAAACGCTCACCCGCCAATGCAATAAACAGGCAATGTTCATCAATTTTACGGCTATCTGTCGAAATGGCTTTAATCGTTAACTGATTAGCTTGACTTTGCGCAATGTGACTCAACGTACCATGGGTGGCTTGTGCAATAGTTTCTAAGGATAGAGGGATCATGCTATCACCCCCAATAACCGAGCAACGGTTAATCTGTCTGAATAATCAAGACGACGCGAACCAACCAACTGATAATCTTCATGCCCTTTACCTGCGACCAAAATCATATCATTGCTATCTGCTTGCATTATCACGTTAGTAACCGCTTCAGCACGACCTTCAATAGCAATCGCACGGCCAGGGTCCATTAAACCCGAAAGAATATCTTGGATAATCGCTTGAGGCTCTTCACTACGAGGATTGTCATCGGTGATAACAACTTTATCAGCCAGCTCTTCTGCGACTGCACCCATTAGTGGGCGCTTACCTTTGTCTCTATCACCACCACAACCAAATACACACCACAGTTTACCTGTGCAGTGTAAACGAGCAGCTTGTAGTGCTTTCTCTAATGCATCTGGAGTATGAGCATAATCGACAATAACCGTAGGACGATTATCCGCACTAAACACTTCCATTCGACCACAAACCGGAGTGAGTGAAGATGACGCTTTAATAACTGCATCTAATGGATATTCAAGTGCTAATAATGTCGCTAAAGCGCATAAAAGATTGCTGACATTAAATGCACCCATTAATGGGCTTTCAATTTCACCTTCACCCCAGCTAGAACTAAAGTGAATGGTTGCTCCCGCATCATGATAATTAATCTGGGTTGTTTTAACAAAACGACCTTGCCAATTTTGTGGCAATTTATTTTCCATTGTTACGGCAACAGCATCAGGCAAACGAGATAACCATTTTTGACCAACAGCATCATCCGCATTGATGATTTTTTCACCACTACAATGAGTGGAAAACAGTAACCATTTTGCTTCTTCGTAGTGAGCCATATCACCATGGTAATCAAGATGATCACGGCTTAAATTCGTAAAGACACTCGCGACAAAAGGCAATGCACTCACTCGACCTTGAACTAAACCATGAGAAGAAACTTCCATAGCCGTTAATGTCGCGCCTTGATTTAATAACTGCTGTAACTCTAATTGAATATCAACCGCAGATCCTGTGGTGTTCATCGCAGGAACAACATGACCTAAAAGCCCGTTACCTACTGTTCCCATCACAGCACTTGTTTCACCTAAACCTTGCGCCCACTGTGCTAACAATTGTGTTGTTGTCGTTTTTCCATTAGTTCCAGTAACGCCAATCAGTTTCAGTTTTTCTGCAGGTTGATGATAAAAATGCCCTGCTAACTTTGATAACTCTGCATTAAGATTATCAATATAAATAACTGGAATACCGTGGCTTTCACGGATTTCACCATGCGTTGCAACATCTTGTGCTTCCGCTAATACCGCCGAAACACCTTGAGCAATCGCTTGAGGAATATAGCGTCTACCATCAGTTTCATGACCTTTAATAGCGATAAAAAGATCACCACTCGCTGCTTTTCGGCTGTCGAGTGTCATGTCTTTGAGCATCAATGACGGTGCTTGTATCCCGAGCGCCCCTAATAGGTCACTTAAGTTAGGATCGGCCACTTGTATCCTCTTCTTTTTTAATTACAAATTCATTTTTATCGTCTGGCGTCAATGCATCAGGTTCTACGTTCATTGTGCGTAAAACTGCGCCCATAATGGAGCCAAACACCGGTGCGGATACTGCGCCCCCATAGTACTTACCCGCTTTAGGTTCATTGATTATCACAACCAATGCAAAGCGAGGACGGCTTGCAGGTGCAACACCCGCCGCATAAGAGATATATTGACTGATATATTTTCCGTCTGGCCCTACTTTCTTCGCTGTCCCTGTTTTAATCGCAACACGATAACCTTTAATAGCCGCGCTCACACCACCACCACCGGGTAATGCAACGCTTTCCATCATATGAACGACGGTTCTCATCACAGGTTCAGGGAATACACGAGTTCCCGGTACAGGAGGATCAACTTTGGTAATAGAAAGAGGACGGTAAATACCAAAACTACCAATCGTTGCGTAGACACGCGCTAACTGTAACGGCGTTACCATTAGCCCATATCCGAAAGAGAAGGTGGCCCTTTCAAGATCGGACCACCGTT
>JAEYFY010000274.1 GCA_023454395.1 Pseudomonadota bacterium | reverse complement strand
GGATCATTAGGCGGATCATTTTTTCAGGATCTTCCGCTTTATCTAATAAAGAAGCGATATTGGCATTAATAATGTCAGCAAAACGTGAAAATATACCCATGATGTTATCCTTAATAGCTATGCTAATTAGTGACGTTAAATTATTTCAATAATGGCGCACTTACGTAACGCCGGCATACTTTAGTTAATACAATTTGCGTGCCAACTTTTAAAATTCACTTAAGTTATTAATAATCGGTGATTTATATTGTTCGCCTATTTTTCGAACACCTGATAAACTGGTAAAAAATACCTCAATATGGTGAATTTAACCAATGAATGAGAATCTTGAGACAATAATCGGTGTTGATAGTCAATTTATTGATGTATTAGAACAAACCTCAGCGCTTGCTCAATTAAAAAAGCCGGTATTAATTATTGGTGAACGAGGTACAGGCAAAGAGTTGATCGCGCATCGATTACACTATCTTGCTCCTTGGTGGCAAGGACCTTTTATTTCAATCAACTGTTCTGCGCTCAATGACAATTTACTTGATTCGGAGCTTTTTGGTCATGAAGCTGGCGCTTTTACTGGTGCTAAAAATCGTCATCAAGGGCGTTTTGAACGTGCGGATGGAGGCTCTCTTTTTCTTGATGAACTGGCGACGGCTCCTATGCTTGTGCAAGAAAAGCTTCTGCGTGTCATTGAGTATGGTCACTTAGAGCGCGTTGGGGGGAGTCAATCTCTGCATGTTGATGTTAGGCTTATTTGCGCGACAAATGCAGATTTACCCGCAATGGCAGAAGAAGGTAAATTTCGTGCCGATTTACTCGATAGATTAGCGTTTGATGTGATTAGACTTCCGCCATTAAGAGAGCGACGAGCGGATATTATGTTGCTTGCTGAAAATTTCGCTATCTCAATGTGCCAAGAGTTAGGCTTACCTTTTTTTCCTGGTTTTAGCGATAGCGCACGCCAAGTACTTTTAGATTATTCATGGCCCGGCAATATTCGAGAGCTAAAAAATGTTGTTGAACGCTCAGTTTATCGTCATGGAACCAGTGATAACGTACTCAACAATATTATTATTGATCCCTTTGCGGGTCTTCAGATATCAAAAATACCCACATTAAAAAAATCACCTAAAGAAAATTTCTCACTGCCGACATTACCGTTGGATTTACGCCAATGGCAGAATGATGTAGAAAAAAAATTAGTAAACAGCGCATTAAAAGAGAGTTTATATAACCAGAAAGAGGCGGCTGAGAAGCTATCACTCAGTTACGATCAATTTAGAGGGCTAATTAAAAAACATCAAATAACAAGTTAATTTATTGATAAATAACGGTTTTAATTACTAAAGGATTCTGTAAACGATAGGCAAAAAAAAAGCCAGCACCCGAGCTGGCTAGTAAAAAAATACTGGAAGCAATGTGAGCAATGTCGTGCCTTCTGCGGAAAACCTCTTACCGCTGAAGGACAATACGGATGATAATCTTTATCATTAGCATTTGTAAAGCATTTTATTGAGAATTTTTCTCACTTTGTTTTTTTTGACTATTTGGGGATAGAAAGTTTTTTAAGTTACAATAGCAAAATCGTTTCTCTAAAAGACATTATTTATGCGCCCTATTTTATTTATTGGTACTTTGCTACTCACCTTTACAAGCGCAACTTGTATTGCGGATGTAGCACCAAAAACACAAGCACCATCTATAACGCTTGAGCCAACTCCAATTAATCAAAATGGCTTTGTTTACTGTGTTGATGGCAGTGTAAATACCTTTAATCCACAGCTATCAAGTAGTGGATTAATTATTGATCCTCTAGCTGCACAGCTCTATGACCGTCTTTTAGATGTCGATCCTTACACTTATCGCCTGATCCCTGAAATCGCCGCTCGGTGGGAAACATTAGATAACGGCGCGACATACCGCTTTTATTTACGTAAAAATGTCTCCTTTCAGCAAACATCTTGGTTTACACCAACACGAAAACTTACTGCTGATGATGTTATTTTTAGTTTTGAAAGGATGATTAATCCACAAAATCCTTTCAATCAAGTTAATGGCGGGAAATATCCCTATTTTGACAGCTTAAGTTTTGCCAATAATATCCAATCGATAAAAAGACTCGGTCAATACACGGTAGAATTTAGCTTAAAAGAGCCTGATGCCTCTTTTCTATGGCATTTAGCAACACATTACGCCCCTATTCTTTCTGCTGAATACGCCCAAAATTTAGAAAAATTAGGCGATCAAACGCAACTTGATTGGAAACCAGTAGGAACAGGTCCTTTCTTTTTAGATGAGTATCAAGCTGGGCAATTTGTTCGTTTATTTAGAAATAAAGATTACTGGAAAGGTCAACCCAAAATGCAGCAGATTGTTATTGATATGGGTGCTGGTGGTACAGGCCGTATATCTAAATTGCTCACTGGTGAATGTGATGTTTTAGCCTATCCTGCCGCAAGCCAATTAAAAGTCTTACGTGACGATCCGCGCCTAAGATTAACGTTGCGTTCTGGTATGAATATCGCTTATTTAGCCTTTAACACCAGTAAGCCGCCACTAAATGATCTTAAAGTTCGTCAAGCTATTGCTTATGCCATTAACAACGAACGTTTAATGGAATCTATTTATTATGGTACGGCAGAAACAGCAGCATCAGTGCTTCCTCGTGCATCTTGGGCTTATGATAACCGAGCAAAAATTACAGAATACAATCCTGAGAAATCGAAACAGATTCTTAAACAACTTGGTCTTGATGGGCTGAAATTAAATCTTTGGGTACCTAGTGCCTCACAATCTTATAACCCAAGCCCTTTAAAAATGGCTGAACTTATTCAAGCAGACTTAGCACAAGTGGGTATTCAAATGAGCATTCGTCCTATCGAGGGGCGATATCAAGAAACAAGTATGATGGATCGCACCCATGATATGACTTTATCGGGCTGGTCAACTGACAGTAACGATCCTGATAGTTTTTTCCGTCCTCTCTTTAGCTGTGCCGCAATTGGCTCACAAACTAACTTAAGTCATTGGTGTTTACCTAACTTTGATGATATTTTGAAAAAAGCGCTTTATAGTCAGCAACTTGCTTCAAGAATGGATTATTATCATGAAGCTCAAGATATCCTTGCTCAAGAGTTACCGGTATTGCCTTTAGCAAACTCTTTACGTATGCAAGCATATCGTCATGATATTAAAGGATTAGTATTAAGTACTTTTGGTAATGCGTCTTTTGCTGGTGTTTATCGAGAGGCAGAAGTAGATGAACAAAGTCACAAGAAAGAGGCTGTAAAATAATCCATGATTATTTATTCAATACGTCGATTGCTTTTATTACTTGTGACACTGTTCTTTTTGTCGCTAGTAAGCTTTAGCCTAAGTTATTACACACCCAATGCTCCGTTAAGTGGTGCATCATTCACCGATGCCTACTTTTTTTATGCCCATAATATGATCCATTTTGATTTTGGTATTTCCTCTATCAATGGTGAACCAATCAAAGCGCAATTGATAGAAGCATTGCCTGCGACCATGGAGCTTTGTACATTAGCCTTTCTTTTTGCCCTTATTATAGGTATTCCTGCTGGTATTATTGCGGGAGTTTGGCGTAATAAATCTGCCGATATTATTATCAGTAACTTCGCGCTCTTAGGTTTTTCTGTACCTGTATTCGGGCTTGCATTACTGCTAACTCTTTTCTTCTCACTAAAATTGGGTTGGTTACCTGTTTCAGGCCGTATTGATTTGCTTTATAACTTGCAACCTATTACAGGCATTGCATTAGTGGATGCGTGGTTATCTGATCCACCTTATCGCCAACAAATGATCATTAATGTATTACAGCATCTTATTTTGCCTGTAATCACTCTGGCGATTGCGCCAACAACTGAAGTTATTCGATTAATGCGAAACAGTACGGAAGAAATTATGTCAGAGAACTACGTGAAAGCAGCCGCAACTCGAGGTCTTTCACGTTTTACAATTATTCGTCGCCATATTCTTCATAATGCTTTACCTCCTATCATCCCTAAATTAGGCTTACAGTTCTCCACCATGCTTACACTCACGATGGTAACAGAAATTGTATTTAACTGGCCGGGGCTTGGTCGTTGGTTAGTTACAGCAATCCGTCAACAAGATTACTCAGCTATTTCAGCAGGGGTAATGTTGGTGGGTTCAATGGTCATTATTGTCAATGTCTTATCAGATATTGTGGGCGCCATGAGCAACCCAATGAAACATAAGGTGGGATATGCCTTTAGATAGCCAATTTTATAAAGAGAAAAAAACACCCTCACCTGCTGCGGTGATTTGGCAGTGTTTTTCTAAAGACGTTATCTCAATGGTAGGATTTTATGGCGTTCTTTTTCTCTTAGTGCTCAGTATTATAGGTCCTTATATTGCGCCTTATGCACTCGACCAACAATTTTTTGGCCATCAACTAACACCACCATCTTGGTATCAAAACGGTAATGTCTCTTATTTCTTTGGTACAGATGATTTAGGGCGTGATGTATTCAGCCGAATTTTAATTGGCACAAGTATGACCTTTGGTGGTGCATTTATTGTTACTTTTGCAGCAACACTGATGGGCTTAATTATCGGCTGTTTTGCAGGTATGACCCATGGCTTAAAATCTGCCATTCTTAATCATATATTAGACACTCTGTTATCCATTCCATCCCTACTGCTGGCTATTATTGTTGTGGCGTTTGTTGGAACAAGTCTTGGTCACGCGATGATAGCTATTTGGCTGGCGCTGTTACCTCGTTTAGTCAGAATGATTTACTCTGCTGTTAATGATGAATTAAACAAAGAGTATGTTATTGCTTCTCGACTTGATGGTGCATCTAACATTTCCATTTTATGGTATACCGTATTACCTAATATTACGCCGGTATTAGTTTCTGAATTAACACGCGCTTTCTCAATTGCTATTCTTGATATTACCGCATTAGGTTTTCTCAATTTAGGCGCCCAACTTCCCTCACCGGAATGGGGAGCAATGTTAGGTGATTCGTTAGAGTTAATATATGTTGCTCCTTGGACGGTCTTAATTCCGGGCGCAACCATTATGATAAGCGTTTTACTGGTGAACCTTTTAGGTGATGGTTTACAGCGTGCCATAAATGAGGGAGTTGAATAATGCCTTTATTAGATATACGCAATTTAACCATTGAATTTATGACACCCGATGGCCCAGTAAAAGCGGTAGATCGTGTTTCTATAACCTTAAATGAAGGTGAAGTGAGAGGTCTTGTTGGTGAATCAGGATCGGGTAAAAGTTTAATTGCAAAAGCGATTTGTGGCGTTACGAAAGATAATATCAATGTGACAGCCGATCGCTTCCGTTTTGATGATATCGATTTACTTAAATTATCACCAAGAGCTAGACGCCGTGTTATTGGTCATAATGTTTCAATGATTTTCCAAGAGCCACAATCTTGTCTTGATCCTGCGACAAAAATTGAGCAGCAGCTTATACAGGCAATTCCCGGCTGGACTTTTAAAGGGCATTGGTGGCAACGCTTTCATTGGCGAAAACGCCGTGCAATTGAACTATTGCACCGTGTAGGTATTAAAGATCACAAAGACATTATGCGCAGTTATCCTTATGAATTAACCGAGGGTGAATGCCAAAAGGTGATGATTGCCATTGCTATTGCAAATCAGCCTCGATTACTGATTGCGGATGAGCCGACTAACGCGATGGAGCCAGCAACACAAACCCAAATTTTTCGTTTACTGACTCGACTTAATCAAAATAACAATATGACCATTTTGTTGATTAGCCATGATTTGCAATGGATGAGCAAGTTGGCGAATAAAATTACAGTTATGTATTGTGGTCAAACCGTCGAAACAGCATCCCCTGATGAGTTATTAGTGACACCTTATCATCCTTATACTCAAGCTTTGATCCGCTCTATTCCCGATTTTACCAACTCATTAGCACATAAGAGCCGTTTAAATACACTACCCGGCGCAATCCCCTCTCTTGAACATTTACCTGTGGGGTGCCGTTTAGGGCCTCGTTGCCCTTATGCGCAGCGACAATGTATTGAAGCTCCTCGGTTACGTTTATTTAAAAACCATGCCGTGGCTTGTCATTTTCCGTTAAATGTGGAGCCAACTGATGTTCGATAAGCTACTTGAGGTGAAAAATCTATCAAAAACATTTCGCTATCGTACCGGATTATTTCGACGTCAGCAGTTAGAAGCCGTAAAACCTATAAGTTTCACGCTAGAACCCAAGCAAACTTTAGCTATTATTGGTGCTAATGGTTCGGGAAAATCTACACTCGCGAGAATGTTATCAGGTGTGACAGAGCCTACAGGTGGCGATATTTTTATTAATGGGCATCAACTGACTTTTGGTGATTATCCTTATCGTAGTCAGCGAATTAGAATGATATTTCAAGATCCCACTAACTCACTAAACCCGCGCCAACGTATTGGTCAAACATTAGAGATCCCTTTACGTCTGAATACAGACTTAAGTGCAATTGAGCGTGAAAAACGAATTTATCAAACATTACGTCAAGTGGGTCTTTTACCTGAACATGCGAACTATTATCCTCATATGTTTGCATCAGGTCAGCGCCAACGAATTGCGCTTGCACGCGCATTGATATTGCAACCTCAAGTCATTATTGCCGATGAGGCAATTGCTTCGCTGGATATGTCTTTGCGCTCTCAAATTATAAACTTGATGTTAGAGCTACAAGAGACTCATGATATTGCCTATATTTATGTGACACAAAACTTAGGCATGACAAAACATATTAGCGATAAAATCATAGTGATGGATAATGGCGAAGTCGTTGAACGTGGTAATACAGCAGAAGTTCTTGCGTCACCATTACATGAAGTCACTCGAAGATTGGTAGCAAGTCACTTTGGTGAAGCCTTAACAGCAGAAGCTTGGCGTCAAGATTTGATTTAAGTGTAAACAATATAAGCATAATGTTGATTGCACATTATTTCGCCCTTTTCCCTTAACTCCTCGGAGGTGCTAGGGAAATTAAACAAATTTACAAATGTCGTGGTAGAATCAGCCACGTTTATTAACAATAAGCGTGATAACCTAACAGATAAATAAAACTGTGAATGATGTTATTATCGCGATTTACGAAAAAACAAGGATACAGCTATGGGCTTTATGACCGGCAAACGCATTCTTATTACTGGTGTTGCTAGTAAATTATCAATTGCTTATGGT
>JAEYFY010000266.1 GCA_023454395.1 Pseudomonadota bacterium | reverse complement strand
TGTTAGTTAGATTTTCATATTTATTTTGATTCACACTCATAGCAATAAACGGAGAAAACTCTATGAAATCAAAAAACTTCAAGCTCTCTCCTTCGGGTAGGCTTGCTGCATCTTTAGCGATTATTTTCGTATCACTAAATGCATATGCTAGCGGTATTGTTCCTGATGCGGGCAATCAAGGACCGGATGTTTCATCAGTTAATGGTATTAATGGTAGCACTCCAATCATTAATATCGTTACACCCAATAACGAAGGTATCTCTCATAACCAATATCAAGATTTTAATGTAGGCAAACCAGGGGCTGTTTTTAACAACTCTTTAGAGTCAGGGCAATCACAGCTTGCTGGGCCGCTAAACGCCAACAGTAACTTAAATGGACAAGCAGCTTCTTTAATTTTAAATGAAGTTGTTAGTCGTAACCCTTCATTCTTATTAGGTCAGCAAGAAGTTTTTGGTATAGCTGCGGAATATGTACTTTCTAACCCAAATGGTATTACCTGTGATGGATGCGGTTTTATCAATACTAGCCGCTCTTCTTTGGTTGTAGGTAATCCATTGTTTGAGAATGGTGAGTTAAAAGGTTATAGCACGCTTAATAATACGAATTTACTTTCTATTGGTAAAAACGGATTACATGCGCCCGGTCTTTTAGATTTAATTGCACCTCGTATTGATAGCAGAGGTAAAATAACAGCAGCAGAGATTTCTGCATTAACAGGGCAAAATACGTTCTCTCAACGTTTTGATATTCTTTCATCACAAAAACCAGCTTCAGCCTTAGATAGTTATTTCTTTGGAAGTATGCAATCGGGTCGTATCCGTATCATTAATACTGCCGAAGGAAGCGGTGTTAAATTAACAGGTAAATTTGTTGCTGATAACGAATTAAGTGTCAGAGCGGACAATATTCAAACAGATAGCCAAGTTCGTTATGACAGTTACGATAAAGATGGTAGTGAAAACTATCAAAACTACCGTGGTGGTATTGCTGTTAATAACAGTGGTTCAAGCCAAACGCTGACAAAAACAGAGTTAAAAGGTAAAAACATCACTTTAATCGCTGATAATAAAAACCAAATCAAAGCCTCTGATTTAATGGGTGATGATATTTTATTACAAGGCGCTCATTTAACTGTTGATGGCAAACAGTTACAGCAAAAAGATACAGATACCGACAATCGTTGGTTCTATTCTTGGCAATATGATGTCACCAAAGAAAAAGAGCTAGTGCAGCAAGTTGGTAGCCATATTGATGCCAAAAATAGTGCAACATTAACGGCAACTAAAGGTAATGTCACACTTGAAGGTGCCAAAGTTAATGCGGGTAACACACTGGCAATTAATGCCAATAAAGATATCAATATCAACGGATTAGTTGAGAAAGAAAATCGCAGTGAAAACGGCTATAAACGTAACCATACTTCTCGTTTAGAAACAGGTAGCTGGAGCAATAGTCATCAGACAGAAACCTTAAAAGCGAGTGAGCTGACCTCAGGTAAAACGCTGGGCTTAAATGCTGAAGGCTCTGTTACCGCTCAAGGTGCAAAATTACATTCTAATGAAAATATTGTTGTTAACGCTAAAGAGAACATCAATCTTAATGTTCAAAATACCAACAATGATAAAACAGTCACCAACAATCATGTTGTTTGGGGTGGTATCGGCGGTGGTAACAATAAGAATAATAACAACAAACAAGAAGTCAGCCATTCAACACAATTAACGGCTGATGGACAACTGTTACTTTCAGCAGATAACAGTGTCAAAGTCACAGGTAGTCAAGTAAAAGGCAATCAAGGTGCCTTTGTTAAAACAACTCAAGGTGATGTTGTTATTGATAATGCGATTAGCGAAACCATCACTAAAACAGATGAACGTACAGGCACCGCCTTTAACATCACTAAAAATTCCCACAAGAATGAAACTAACCAGCAGCACTCAACTGGTAGTGAATTAGTTTCTGATGCAGAGTTAACCGTAGTCAGTGGCAAAGATATCAATGTTATTGGTAGCTTAATTAAAAGTGCCGATGAGTTAGGTATTGAATCTTTAGGTGATATCAACGTTAAATCTGCACAGCAAACCACAAAAATCAATGATGAAAAAACATCATTAGAGATAACTGGTCATGCTAAAGAAGTTGAAGACAAGCAATATAGTGCAGGTTTTCATATCACGCATACATCCAACAAGAACAATAGCACTGAAACTGAACAAGTAGGATCTACTATTAGTGGTGGCAATGTTAAAGTTCAAGCGGAAAAAGATGTCACTTTTGCAGGTTCTGATTTAAAAACAAGCGCAGGTAATGCCACTGTTTCTGGTGACAATATTGCTTTTGTTGCAACAGAAAACAAAAAAGAAACAGACAGTACAGATAGAACCATTTCAGGTGGTTTTAGCTATACCGGTGGAGTTGATAAAATCGGTAGTAAGGCTGATTTCCAATATGACCAACAGCATACAACAACTGAGATCACCAAAAATAAAGGTAGCGAAACTCAAATTGCAGGTGATTTAACAATTACAGCAAACAAAGATGTCACTCACCAAGGTGCATCACACCAAGTTGACGGTGCATATAAAGAGTCTGGTGAAAACATCAATCACCTTGCGGCTAATGACAGTGCAACATCAAAAACAGATACCTTAAATGTAGGTGTCGATGTGGGTGTTAATCTTGATTATAGCGGTGTGACTAAACCAATTAAGAAAGCAGTAGAAGATGGAATTGATACCACAAAACCGGGTAACAATGCCGATATGGATAAAAAAGTTACTTTTAAAGATGCTATTAGTAATCTTGCTAACTTAAGTAACCTAGAAGCACCAAATGTTGGTGTTGAAGTGGGTATTAAAGGTGGTGGTAGCCAGAAATCACAAAGCGATAGCCAAGTGGTTTCAACATCAATTACTGCGGGTAAAATCAATTCTGATAGTAATAACAACTTGCGTGACCAAAGTACTCATTACCAATCCACACAAGGTGATGTATCACTAACCGCAAATACTCACACCAGTGAAGCGGCTCAAAATAAACACCAAGAGTCTTTCCATGAAACAACAGGTGGTGGTCAAGTTGGTGTTAGCACGAAAACAGGTAGTGATATTACCGTTGCCATTAAAGGCGAAGGTAAAACCACAGATACAAGCCTAACCACAACGAAAGCTAATGGTAGCCAGTTTAATTCAGCCGGCAATATCAATATTAATGTACGTGAAGATGCACATTATGAAGGCGCTAAGTTTGACGCTCAAAATGGTAAAACGGTGATCAATGCTGGCGGTGATTTAACACTGGCACAAGCAACAGATACTCACACTGAAAGCCAACATAACGTGAATGGCAGTGCAAACCTGAAAGTAGGTACAACACCAGACAGCAAAGATTACGCTGGCGGCTTTAACGCAGGTGGTGTGACTCATCAAAAAGATCAGACAACAGCGAAAGCAGGTTCAGTGAATGGCGCTCAAGGTATTGAGTTAAATTCAGGTCATAATCTGACTTTACAAGGTACTCATTTAACCAGCGAAAATGATGTTGCTCTGACAGCAACTAACAAAGTTGATTTCCAAGCAACAGAATCTCAACGTACTGAAACAGGTAAGAACTTATCTGGTGGATTACAAGTGGGCTTCGGTCAAAAAACAGGAGAGAAATCATCTTCTGTCAATGGGTTAGGTGGCGCTGAATTTGCTATTGGTAAGCAAGATGAGAAAACTGTCTCTCGTGAAGGTGGAGTAATTGCTAACCAAGGTAATTTAACCGTTAACGGTAGTTCCGTTAATCTTCAAGGTACTAAAGTTAATAGCAAAGATACGCAATTAACCTCTCATTCTGGTGATACTACCCTGACTTCAGCACAATCCACTGATTACAAAAATAATTGGGGTACTGATATCTCTTTAAATGGCAAACAAACTAATACGACGCCAAAAGAAGTGACTGAAGAAAACCCAGTAACCTCTATCCATAATATTGGTGGCAAAGTTTTAGTAAACGTTGAAGATCAACAAAAATCTACACACCAAAATGCTTCAGTAGAAACAGGTACATTAACCGTAAATAGCGACAAAAACCTCGCTCTTTCTGGTGCCAATGTTTCTGCGGATAATGTGACGGGTAATGTGGGCGGTGACTTTACAGTGACTAGCCAAAAAGACAGCGATCGTCACGTGACTGTTGGCGTAAATGTTGGTTACAACCACAATAATGATCCTAAATCTAGCCAAGTTGATAAAACAGCTAAAGCAGGGGGATCACTATTAGAAAACACAATCAAAGAAACTATTGATTCAGGTATTAAATCTGCAACTGATGTTATCTCTGATAAATACAACTCACTCTCTTCAACTATCGCAGATAAAACGGGTATCAGTGGCGAAACAAAAGCCAAAATTGATAAAGGCGTTGGTACCGTGGGCAATGGCATCAAAAATATCGTAACCGGTGCTGAAGGTCATACGGCGAATGCAGATATCAAAGTTTCTCATATCGATAATGATGCAGTTACTCAATCCACAACCTTAACAAGCAAAAATGATATTTCATTAAATGTAAGTGGTACAACTAAACTTACAGGCGCTGAAATTAAAAGCGAGCACGCTCAGGTTGATTTAGGCGGTAGCAACGTTCAATTAAATAATATTGAAGGTCATCAATATGAAGCAGGTGCAGATCTTGATCTGAAATCATCTGCTGTTGATTTAGTGAAACAACTTGCAGGTGGTGACTTATCATTAAAATCACCCGTTAAAGTGAATGAAACTGTAAACACAAAATCGTCTATTTCTGAAAAATAATAGACACACCATAAAAGAGTAATGCCTATTCTTTTGTAAACCAAACCCCACTTATTAGGATAATAAGTGGGGTTTTTTATGTGTTCGTTTCAAAATAGAACGTAAAGTACGATCAGTAATCGATAAAAAAGACCCACTTATGGCTAAGTGGATCTTTTTTTAATCAGTACATTACACAGCTATTATTATGAAAAATAAATTAACCTAATTGGCCATGACAATGCTTATATTTCTTACCTGATCCACAAGGGCATGGCTCATTACGACCAACTTTTTTACCTGCAGCAACTTGACCATCTATTGCTGACATTTGAGATTCTTTTGTCACTTCATGGCTTAATTGTTGTTGTTTAGCTAAACGCTCAGCTTCTTCACGACGACGACGTTCTAACTCTTCAACTTCTTCAGGTAAACGAACTTGTACTTTGCTTAGTGTGCTGATCACTTCATATTTCAGTGATTCCAACATGTTAGCAAACATAGCGAACGATTCACGTTTGTACTCTTGTTTCGGATCTTTTTGTGCATAACCACGTAAGTGGATACCTTGACGTAAATAATCCATTGCCGCTAAGTGCTCTTTCCACAGTGAATCCAGCGTTTGTAACATCACGCCTTTTTCAAAGTTACGCATCATTTCAGCACTAACAATCTCTTCTTTCGCTTTATAGACTTCGATAGATTTTTCTAAAATACGCTCACGTAATGTTTCTTCGTGTAATTCTGGCTCTTTATCTAACCACTCTTTGATTGGTAAATTTAAATCAAAGTCTTTTTGTAAACATGCCGTTAAGCCTTCAATATCCCACATCTCTTCTAGTGATTGAGGTGGAATATAGTTATCAATCATTGAAGTGAAGACGTCTTGGCGAATACTATCGATAGTTTCACTTACGTCTGCCACATCCAGTAATTCATTACGCTGAGTATAGATTGCACGACGCTGATCATTTGCCACATCATCATATTCAAGCAGTTGCTTACGAATATCAAAGTTGCGGTTTTCTACTTTACGCTGTGCGTTTGCAATTGCTTTGGTTACCCAAGGGTGCTCAATCGCTTCGGTTTCATTCATACCTAATTTACGCATCATGCCAGACACTTTGTCTGAAGCGAAAATACGCATTAAGGAGTCTTCCATAGACAAATAGAAACGAGAAGAACCTTCATCCCCTTGACGACCTGCACGACCACGTAACTGGTTATCAATACGGCGAGATTCGTGACGCTCAGTACCAATGATATGTAAACCACCTGATGCTAATACTGCATCATGGCGCTCTTTCCATTTGGCTTTGATTTCTTCGATTTGTTCTTCAGTTGGCTCTTCAAGTTTAGCCACTTCAGTTTGCCAGCTACCCCCTAACACGATATCAGTACCACGACCCGCCATGTTAGTTGCGATAGTAACCGCTGAAGGTAAACCTGCGTTAGCAATAATATCCGCTTCCATTGCGTGGAATTTCGCATTCAACACGTTATGGTGAACATTCGCTTTAGTCAGCGCTTTAGAAATTTCTTCTGATTTTTCAATTGAAATAGTACCGACAAGAACAGGCTGACCATTTTTGGTACGTTCACGAATATCTTCAATAATAGCTGCAAATTTACCTTGCTCATTCATATAGACTAAGTCAGGCAGATCTTTACGTACCATTGGACGGTTAGTTGGGATAACAATCGTTTCTAAGCGATAGATAGAGTTAAATTCAAACGCTTCTGTATCCGCAGTACCTGTCATCCCTGCTAATTTTTCGTATAAACGGAAATAGTTTTGGAATGTGATTGACGCTAATGTCTGGTTCTCATTTTGGATCTTCACACCTTCTTTTGCTTCAACAGCTTGGTGTAAACCATCAGACCAACGACGACCTTGCATTGTACGACCAGTATGTTCGTCAACAATGATAACTTCGCCATCTTTAACAATGTAGTCAACGTCTTTGGTAAATAGCGCGTGAGCGCGCAATGCCGCTGTTACATGGTGCATTAACATAATATTAGCTGGTGAGTATAAAGACTCCCCTTCTTTCATCATGCCAGCATCTGCTAATAATCCTTCGATTTTAACCAGACCACGTTCTGTGATATTCACTTGACGTGTTTTTTCATCAACAGAGTAATCACCTTCACCTTGGAAAGTATCTGAGTCTTCTTTTTCTTGAGAGACCAAATGAGGGATCACTTTATTCATTTGGATATAAAGCTCAGAGCTATCTTCTGCGGGACCTGAAATGATCAGTGGTGTACGTGCTTCATCGATCAAGATTGAGTCAACTTCATCCACTAATGCATAGTGTAATTTACGTTGAACACGCTCTTGAGGGCTAAATGCCATGTTGTCACGTAGGTAGTCGAAACCAAATTCATTGTTCGTACCATAAGTGATATCTGCATTATAAGCTTCACGTTTTACTGGTGGTGCCATATTTGGCAAGTTGATACCAACGCTTAAACCTAAGAATTCAAACAGAGGACGGTTATTTTCGGCGTCACGTTGTGCAAGGTAGTCATTGACAGTAACAACGTGAACCCCTTTGCCTGATAGCGCATTTAAGTATGCAGGTAATGTTGCAGTTAATGTTTTACCTTCACCTGTACGCATTTCTGCAATGCAACGCTCATTTAAAACCATACCACCAATTAACTGTACATCGAAGTGGCGCATACCAAAGACACGCTTACTTGCTTCACGAACAGTGGCAAATGCTTCAGGTAAAATATCTTCTTCTTTTTCACCGTTTTTTAAACGCTCACGAAATTCATTTGTTTTCGCTTTTAGCTCATCATCGGTCAGCTTTTCAAATTCTGGTTCTAATTTGTTAATTTCAACAACAATTTTACGCATACGACGGATTGAACGATCATTACGACTACCAAAAATTTTGGTTACAATTTTACCTAACATAAATCTTTATTCTCATTTATGGCGTGAAACGCCGAAAACAGCCTCTGTATCTATCAATAAACAGAGATAATCATAATCTTATTAGATTAAGTGACTCAACTAGGCTATTAGGTAAGGTCCTGCGCGGATACCGCGGATTTGTGCAAGCCATAATCCGGTATGATAGGAAATTGTATTCTGTACTAAAACATAGCCAGAAAGAGGAAGATGGCTTAGTGCCGATGATGGCGTCTCTGTTAATAAGGCATACAGAGTATCAAGCATAACCTCTGCAACATTAGAAGCAGGTAACGGTTCATCTTTGGCTTTAATCATCAATTCAGGCGAATTAATGGTGAATGCAAAAGAGAGCTGTTTGATCACATTTTTTACTGCATGTTGTTGCCAGTAATTAAAGGTGAAGGATGAGGCAGGATTCTGTACACTTTGACGTAAGAATAAGTTATCAAACGCAATAAGTGCCTGACTTTGACGGTTTTGAGAGGAAGGAGGTTCAGTTTGTTGTGGATTTTCGGCATGGGAAGACAACAGCGAAGGCATTCCAATACCTGCTGCAACCATCCCTAAAAGCAGATGCGACCAAAAATATCGCCTGCCAAACTGTCGCCAAAAACTTATAATGCTCATTAACCTTCGTTGCTCATTAATCTTTATTTTGTGGAGTCAAAATCTATGCGGGATAGTTACCCACAATCATTGGAAAAAATCTTCATTGAACTTGAAGGTTCCAACAAGAGTACACTACAGCTTATACAACAGCGCGCAACGATTTTACTAAAATTAAATCGTGCCGTCATGGCTCTTTTACCCGTTCCTTTACGAGATAAGTGCCGTGTCGCAAATTATCGCAATGCTATTTTAATTATTGAAGTTGCAAACGCAAGTTGGTTAACTCGTTTACGTTATGAAACCCCGTCATTACTTTCCGCATTGAGGCAAGAAATTTTACCATCCTTATCTTCAATAGACATCAAAATAAATCCGTCTTTAGGAATAAAACAGGAAAAAAGATCTTTAATATCATCATTAAAAGAGCAAGAGCCTACAAAGAGACGTTACTTAAGTTTAGAAAGTGCGCAGTCATTGAAGTATTTGGCAGAGAAAAGCCCGAAGAAATTAAGAGAAAGATTAGAACGGTTGGCTGCACTTGCCGGAGAGAGTACAAGTACAGCCAAAGATGAACGTTAATTAGAGATAATTAACGTGCTTTCCTTCGCAGGAATTAAGCAAAGACCATTGAGGGAGCTTTGAATGCCACTGGCATTTGCGCTTCGTCTTCAAATGTGACGAATTCCCACGCAGATTCTTTTGCTAATACAGCTTGGAGCAATTTATTGTTCAGTGCATGACCTGATTTAAACGCGGTGAATTCACCGATAATGTTATAGCCACACATAAATAAATCACCGATTGCATCCAACATTTTGTGACGAACGAATTCATCTTCAAAACGTAGACCATCATCGTTAAGAACACGATAGTCATCAACTACGATTGCACAATCGAAGCTTCCGCCTAAACACAATCCTTTAGATTGCAGATATTCGATATCACGCATAAATCCAAATGTACGAGCACGGCTAATTTGGCTCATAAAAGATTCTGCGGAGAAATCTAATTTATAACGCTGTGTACTTGCATCAATGGCTGGGTGATTAAAGTCGATAGTAAAATCTAATTTAAACCCGTTGTATGGACGCATTTCTGCCCATTTGTCGCCATCTTCTACACGTACTGTTTCTTTGATGCGAATGAATTTCTTCGCAGTACGAAGCTCTTCGATACCTGCATCAAGTAACAAGAAAACAAAAGGTGCCGCACTTCCATCCATAATTGGAATTTCAGGTGCATTCACTTCAATTACGATATTATCAATGCCTAAACCAGCCAGTGCTGCGTTTAAATGCTCAACGGTTGATATACGCACATCGTCTTCGTTGACTAAG
The DNA here is from genome assembly GCA_023454395.1 of Pseudomonadota bacterium. Classification (GTDB taxonomy): domain Bacteria; phylum Pseudomonadota; class Gammaproteobacteria; order Enterobacterales; family Enterobacteriaceae; genus Proteus; species Proteus appendicitidis. Next base: position 6,642 of record JAEYFY010000266.1, on the reverse strand, counting down.
CAAGTACATAGCATAGTGTCACGAACTGATTTTGCGTCTGCTGGAAAATCCACCGGTGGATTTAAGTCAGTACGACGGTAGATGACCCCAGTATTTGCTGGCGCCGGACGCATTGTAAGCGTAACTTTTTTACCCGTGTGAAGTCCCACACCAGTTGCTTGTACAATTCGTTTTAATGTCCGTTGTTTGATCATCATTTTATCTCGCAATGTTATCCGTCCTACCAATCATTATACTTATAATTGGCAGGACAGTTTAGCACAAAAAGCGGAGATGCCAATCTTTTTGGCGATTAATCAGCCTGTTTTCTCAGGAACGCAGGGATATCTAAATAATCCGGTTCTTTGTTCGCCTGAGTAGATTGTTCGTTAACAGCTTTTGCCGCAGGCTTGCTTTCTTCTACGGTAGAGAAAGAAGACATGCTATTTTGCATTTGCTGGTAACGATTCTCCATTGCGCTTTGCTGATTCTGTTTATTAGTTACCAGCGTAATTTCTGGACGTTTGTCCATACCAATACCTGTTGCAACCACAGTCACACGCAATTCATCATTCATTTCTGGGTCAAGGGATGTACCGATAACCACAGTCGCATTATCTGATGCAAATGCGCGAATGGTATTACCCACTGTTTCAAATTCATCAAGACGTAAGTCAAAACCTGCTGTGATGTTGACTAACACACCGCGCGCGCCAGATAGGTCAATATCTTCCAATAATGGACTTGAAATCGCCATTTCTGCGGCTTCTTCAGCACGATCTTCGCCTTTCGCAGCACCAGAGCCCATCATGGCATAACCCATTTCAGACATTACAGTTCTTACGTCAGCAAAGTCTACGTTCATTAAACCTGGGCGAGTAATTAGCTCAGCGATACCTTGAACTGCGCCTTTTAATACATCATTGGCTGCGCCGAACGCATCTAATAATGAAATTCCACGACCAAGTACTTTTAATAACTTGTCATTTGGAATAGTGATTAATGAGTCAACATGTTTTGATAACTCAGTAATACCTTGTTCCGCAAATGCCATACGTTTTTTGCCTTCAAAATTAAAAGGCTTAGTCACTACAGCAACGGTCAAAATACCTAATTCTTTAGCCACTTCTGCAACAACAGGCGCAGCACCAGTACCCGTACCACCGCCCATACCTGCGGCGATAAAGACCATATCAGCGCCTTCAAGTGCTGCGCGTAATCCTTCGCGGTCTTCCTCTGCTGCATTACGACCTACTTCAGGATTTGCACCTGCACCTAAGCCTTTCGTAATGGCATTACCAATTTGGATAGTCTGTCCGACCGCTGTTTTACGTAGCGCTTGAGCATCCGTATTGACTGCAAAGAAATCTACGCCTTCAATACGTTCACGAACCATGTGCTCAACCGCATTACCGCCGCCGCCACCAACGCCGATGACTTTGATCACCGCATCGTTGGTTAATTCCATAGGTTCAAACATAATTTCTCTCCGTTTTGTGCCTTCTCAGGGCCGCTTGCTCAAACGACCTCTTTTTAAATTTGTCTGATTATTAAAACTCTCTTTTTAGCCAACCAGTGAGTTTCTTAAATAAACCACCGACAGCAGAGCGTTTCTCGGTTTCAGTTTCCTCACCAAAGTGAGATTCTTTACCGTAATGCAAGAGCCCAACCGCTGTTGAGTAGTAAGGATCCTGCGCATAATCTGTTAGCCCGGTAATATTTAACGGTTTACCGATCCGTACTTGCGTGTGGAAAACACGTTGAGCACATTCAACAAGTCCATCAATCTGTGCAGCACCACCTGTTAGCACGATACCTGCGGCTAAATGATGCTTAATCCCTTGCTGGCGTAACTGTTCTTGAACTTTTAAAATCTCTTCATTAACAAGATTGAGCAATTCGGTATAACGAGGCTCAATCACCTCAGCAAGAGTTTGTCGTTGCAGACTTCTTGGTGGTCTACCTCCGACGCTTGGAACTTCGACATTTTCATCTTTACCAACTAAAGATCCTAATGCACAACCATGGCGAACTTTGATAGCTTCAGCATCATTTGGCGGAGTGCCAAACGCGTAGGCGATATCACTGGTTACAACATTGCCTGCATAAGGAATAACGCGGGTATGTCTTAATGCTCCACCGGTATAAATAGCGATATCCATTGTACCGCCACCAATATCAACAACACACACACCTAGTTCACGTTCATCTTCTGTTAATACAGCGAAACTTGAAGCCAGTCCCGCAAAAATCAGTTGATCCACTTTTAACCCACAGCGTTCAACTGCTTTTACAATATTCTTTGCCATGTCGTTATGGCAGGTAATCAAATGAACTTTAGCCTGCATACGCACGCCCGATAATCCAACTGGGTTTTTGATCCCTTCTTGATAATCAATGGCATACTCTTGCGGTATAACGTGTAAAACACGGTGTTCATCTTTTACTTTGACGGATTTCGCGGTATGAACCACGCTATCAACATCATCTTGAGTCACTTCTTCTTCTGAAATTGGCACCATACCAATCTCATTTTGGCAACTGATATGCTTGCCTGATAACGCCAAATATACTGAAGATATTTGACAGTCAGCCATCAACTCAGCCTGATCTACCGCCCGTTGCACGCATTTTACGACGGATTCGAGATCATTAACGCCACCTTTATCCATGCCCCGAGATGGACAACTTCCCACCCCGATAATATTTACTACACCATCAGGCAGGATCTCACCGACAAGGGTGGCTACTTTGGCCGTACCAATCTCAAGACCAACTACTAATTTTCTGTCCGTCGCTTTGATCATTATTGTTCTGCCTTCGCCTTCATCGTGTCATCTGCCACGTCTTGTTTATTCATTCTCAAGTAATAAAGGAGCCCACCCGACTGCACCACCACTGTCATAACGCAGATCCACGTAATCAACCCGTTTATCTGTTTGTTGTTGCAGTATCGGATACAACTCAATAAAGCGAGCGATCCGTTTTTCGTTATCCTTACGACCTAACTCCAATCGGACATCATTGTCTAAAACTAATTGCCATCCTTGACGGGCAGACATTGACGCTGCTTTTAAATTCAGGTTACTCGCAAGAAGCTGATCTCTCATTGCCACATAACCTGACAACACCATTTTTTCGCTTCCTTGAGGACCATATAACAAAGGATAACTTCCTTTGGTTTCCAACTGCGTTGGCAGACTGAAAATACGCCCTTCTTTATCAAGAAAGTAAGTATCATTCCACCGAGTAAAGGGAACATACTCTACCAGATGGATTTTAAGTTCATCAGGCCACTGTTTACGCACAGTGACTTGCCTAATCCATGGCATGCGTTCAATTTGTTGCTGAATGATATTCACATCCTGTGTCATAAATGTGCCCGGCTGTCCTAAAGACAAAATGGCCTGACGCACGTCATCATTCGTTGTGTAATGTCGCTCACCTGTTAATACAAGTTTTGAGATTGGCAGACGATTTGCGTCTTTCATCCAGTTAACCACTTGTATTCCACCCCAAATGATGGTGGCAATCACACATAAGAAAAAGATCAATCCTGATAAATAAGTACCATTACTCGGTCTGTCAGAATGTTGCTTCTCTTTGTGTTCTTTTATATTTAGCGCTGCTTGTGACATATTAACCCACTAACTCCTCAGCAACGTTTAAATAAGAGAATCGCCCATCCTTTTGTCCGATATTCCAGCGATTAATATTTTTCCTACATATATATACTTTATGAACACTTTTAGGTTTGATAATTAAATCACTAAATTGTTCAATCTGTTGAGAATTATTTACTTTAAAAGAAGAAATTGCGAATTTTTCTGCGTTTTTCTTACTTTTTAACTGAAATTTTTTCTCAATACAGATTTGAGCAAGCGAATTCTCGATCATTTTTTTCGCTAATACAGTGTTATTTTCCTCATAACACGCCATCATTACAGTTATTTTATTGACCATTTCACCATAAATGATGTTCACTTGCTCAAACATCCGTCTTAATCCTCGCTGAAAGATGGCTGTAATTTCGTATCTGCTAAGCGACGCGCTATTTTACCAATATTTCCAGCACCTTGAACTAAAACAAGATCATTATCTGTTAATACACCTGCCAATATTGATGAAATATTAGTCACATCAGAAACCCAGATAGGATCTAGCTTCCCACGTTGGCGAATTGTTCGACAAAGTGAGCGGCTATCGGCACCTGCAATAGGCGCTTCCCCAGCAGAATAAACATCTGTTAATAATAAAATATCAACCTGATTGAGAACAGTGGCAAAGTCTTCATATAAATCACGAGTACGTGTATAGCGATGAGGTTGGAAAATCATCACTAGACGTTTATCTGGCCATCCTGCTCTCGCTGCTTTAATCGTTGCATCAACTTCTGTTGGATGATGACCATAATCATCCACTAGCATTACTTCACCTTCTTGGCCATTAACATGCTCAAGACCGTAGTTACCTAAGAAATCAAAACGACGTCCGGTACCTTGGAAGTTAAGTAACGCCGCTAAAATATGTTCGTCAGCAATGCCTTCTTCTGTGGCGACAGCAACTGCAGCTGTTGCATTCAATGCGTTATGGCGACCAGGTGCATTTAATACCACTTGTAAATCTGGCATACCTTCACGAGAAATAGTGAAAAAGCCTTGAGCGCCTTTTTGTTCATAATGCGTAATACGAACATCAGCATCTTCACTAAAGCCATAAGTCGTAATATAACGACCTACTTTAGGAATAATCGACCGAATGACATCGTCATCCAGACACATCACTGCACGACCATAGAATGGTAAATTGTGCAAAAAGGTAATAAACGTCTCTTTTAGATTGTCAAAATTACCGTGATATGTGTCCATATGGTCTGCTTCGATATTCGTAACGACCGCAACCATAGGTTGTAAATGTAAAAACGACGCATCGCTCTCATCAGCTTCAGCAATTAAATAACGACTGCAACCTAAACGAGCATGAGTGCCAGCCGATTTAACAAGCCCCCCATTAACAAAAGTAGGATCTAAACCCGCTTGCGCATAAATATTTGAAATCATCGCTGTGGTTGTCGTTTTGCCATGAGTACCCGCAATCGCGACACCATGACGATAACGCATCAATTCAGCCAACATTTCAGCACGACGAATAACTGGGATACGCGCTTCTCTTGCTGCAATAATCTCTGGGTTTTCAGCACTGATTGCTGTCGAAACCACAACAACACTTGCGCCACGAATATTTTCAGGGCGATGATTAAAATAGACTGTTGCGCCTAAGGCAACGAGCTGTTGTGTGACTACGTTTGGTGCTAAATCAGAACCGCTGATTTCATAACCTTCGTTAGCCAGCACTTCGGCAATTCCCCCCATACCCGCACCACCGATGCCGATAAAGTGAATATGCTTAACTTTTCTCATTTCAGGCACAAACGATCTTAATTTTGCCAGTTGTTGTGTATTCACTATTTACTTCTTCACTCTAAGTTAATGGTTACAAGTTACGTTTATTTTTTTGCTACTTCGATTATCACATTCGCTACGCGCTCTGTAGCATCCGTAATCGCAACACTTTTTGCTTTCTCTGCCATCGCTAACAAGGTTTCTCTATCCCAATTTTTCAGGGTTTGTGCAATGACTTCTGGAGTTAAATCTTTTTGCTCAATAATCCGCGCTGCACCCGCTTTTTCTAACGGCAGTGCATTCCAATATTGCTGTCTATCTTTGTGCTGGAAAGGAACAAAAATAGCGGGTAATCCCGCTGCGGCAATTTCGCTGACTGTTAATGCACCAGAACGACACACAACAACATCAGCCCATTGGTAAGCTTGCGCTATATCATCAATAAATTCAGTAACTTTATATTCAGATTTAACTGAATTTTTTGCTAATTCGTTCTGATAGCGTGTTTTTGTATCACTTTCGCCACCTTTTCCTGCTTGATGCCAGATTGTAACATGCTCACCGAGTAAACCGGCAACTACAGGTAAGGTGTGATTTAAAATTCTAGCACCTTGGCTACCACCAATAACCAGTACTCGAACAGGTCCTGTTCTCTCTTTTAATCGTACTGAAGGTGCTTCAAGTGCCAAAACATCTTCACGAACAGGATTCCCCACAACAGGTGCTTTTGGGAATGCCCCCGGAAAAGCCTGTAATACACGTTTCGCAATTTTCGATAACCAGCGATTGGTTAATCCTGCGATACCATTTTGCTCATGCAAAATAACGGGGACCCCACACATCCAAGCAGCGACACCACCGGGACCTGAAACATACCCACCCATACCAAGTACAGCATCAGGCTGATAGCGCTTCATAATGGCGCGAGCTTGGAAAATCGCTTTAATAATACGAATAGGTGCTGCAATTAACGCTTTAATACCTTTACCACGTAAACCTGAGATACGAATAAATTCAATTTCGATACCGTGCTTAGGGACTAAATCGGCTTCCATTCTATCTGCCGTTCCTAACCATCGGATTTCCCAACCTTGAGATTGTAGATAATGAGCAACAGCTAATCCTGGGAATACATGTCCCCCAGTACCACCAGCCATAACCATTAAACGGCGTCTACGCTCGCTCATTTCGGGCTCCTTACAAACGCCTGAGCTTGTGCTAGACGTGTTTCATAATCAATTCGTAATAACATCACGATGGC
>JAEYFY010000180.1 GCA_023454395.1 Pseudomonadota bacterium | reverse complement strand
CCAGAGCCGCCATGATGATGGTTCAATCTTTGTTAAACGGCCATAAAATATTAAGCTGTGGAAACGGTAGCTCAGCAGCAACAGCACAGCGATTTGCCGCAAGCATGATCCATCGTTTTGAAACTGAGCGCCCAAGCTTGCCTGCATTATCGTTAAACACAGATAGCGTTGTGATGACTGCAATTATGGGGAATCAGCAGCACGATGAAATCTATGCAAAACAAGTGCGTGCATTAGGTCAAGCTGGAGATGTGCTACTTGCTATCTCAACGCATGGTAACAGCAGAAGTATTATTAAAGCCGTTGAAGCTGCTGTTACACGAGATATGACCATTGTTGCATTAACAGGTTATGATGGCGGAGAGCTTGCCGGATTATTAGGTCCTCAAGACGTTGAAATTCGTATTCCATCTCAACGTACCGTCAGAATACAGGAAGTTCAGATGCTAACAGTCAATTGTCTCTGTGATTTGATTGATAATACATTATTCCCACATCAGGATGACTAAGGAGTTACTATGAAATTGCTTCCTATCACTGCAGTGCTGTGTTCTGCACTTTTACTGCAAGGTTGTATCGGCGCAGCTGTTGTCGGCACGGCCGCAGTTGCGGGTAAAACTGCAACCGATCCTCGCTCATTAGGGCAACAAGTTGACGATGGTACCTTGGAAGCGCGTGTTTCTGGTGCTCTAAACAAAAACGAACAAATCAAGAAAAGCAATTCACGTATTGTCGCTACCGCTTATCAAGGCAATATTCTGTTAACAGGTCAAAGCCCTGATATGTCTGTTGCGAATACAGCAAAACAAGTCGCAAGTCAGGTTGAAGGGGTAAATAACGTCTACAACGAAGTGCGCCAAGGCGAGCCTGTGACATTAGGCACTGCATCTTCAGATACATGGCTAACAACCAAAGTTCGCTCTCAAATTTTAGGCAGTGATTCAGTAAAATCCTCATCTGTAAAAGTGATCACTGAAAATGGTGAAGTGTTCTTATTTGGTATTTTAACTCGCCAAGAAGGGGCTGCTGTTGCAAAAATTGCCAGCGAAACCAAAGGAGTAGTAAAAGTAACCACCGCATTTACTTACCTTAACTGATCTCATTGCTAATCTCGTTTTTAGATTATCCTGCCAGTATCGGTCTTTATAATAAAATGACCGATACTGGCAGTTTCTTTCTCGACTAAAACTCGCCTTTACTCGACAAGCTGTTAGCGTCTTAACATCCCTTTATCAATGATAAAATCGATAATCGTTTCCAAGCCCACTTTTTCTTTTAGATTTGTGAAAACATAAGGCTTCACAGGACGCATTCTTGCGGTGTCTGATTCCATGACTTCTAATGATGCACCAACATAAGGGGCTAAATCGATCTTGTTGATCACGAGCAGATCAGAATGGGTAATACCGGGGCCACCTTTACGTGGGATCTTTTCACCTTCGGCAACATCAATGACGTAAATGGTTAAATCAGCAAGCTCTGGGCTAAATGTCGCACTTAAGTTATCACCACCACTTTCCACAAAAACGATATCAAGATTTTTGTGGCGCATAGCTAATTCTTCAACCGCTGCCAGATTCATGGATGCATCTTCACGAATCGCAGTATGAGGACAACCTCCCGTTTCGACACCAATAATACGATCCGCATCTAATGCTTCAGCACGCGTTAAGATCTTGGCATCTTCTTGGGTATAAATATCGTTAGTCACAACCGCGATTTCATAAGTGTCGCGCATTGCTTTACAAAGAACTTCTAACAGTGCGGTTTTTCCTGATCCAACAGGGCCACCCACACCAATACGTAGTGGTTGATTATATTCTTGCATATAGATTTCTCATGAACGAAAAAGTCGAGTGTATTGTGTTTCATGGCGACTACTGGCAATAATTTGTGCGGGTGTAAAACTCCCAATATCTTCCGTTGGCCAATGTGCGGATTGCTCAACAATGGCAGGGATCTGCTCTGCTAAGCTAAACAATATTTTCTGCCCCGCACTTTGCCCTAATGGGATCAGCTTTACGCCTGACATCACTGTATTTTCAAGCCAACCCCAAGCATAAGCACAACATAACTTTTCAGAGGAAATATTCCATTTCACCGCAGCTAACGCAAACGCCATAAGTTGTGTCTGTTTTACACATGCTTGTAAAGTGTCATCTAACTCAATATCTAATTGAGGAAGTAAACGAGCAAAAGCGATACCTCGTTGGCGCTCTTCTTGTCTTAACTCTTTAGTTTCACGACTTGCGACAATAAAATCACACCAATATCTCACTTCACTCATTTTGGCTTGTGCCAAATTTTCTTGTAATCGCCGTAAGATAGGAAGCTCTAACATTGCTAACGTGCTAGCCATTTGGGTACTTAGCCAATCCGCTAATGTTTGAGGACAACAAACCCACCCCTTTTCAATCGCCCACTCTAACCCTTGAGAATAAGTAAACGATCCCACGGGTAAAGAAGGGCTGACTAATTGATATAAGCGCAGATCTGCAAGCATCAATAAGCTCTCTATTCAAATAATTAATGATGATGGTGATCGTCATGAGAGTGATGATGATGCCCACCTGACGATCCGCCATAAGCGCCCGGCTCTGGTTGGTATTTCTCTAAACCCACCACCACATTAGCGCCTAAACCTCTCGCCATATCATCTAAAACATGATCATGAAAATAACGACACCAACCTGCTTCGATTTGTAATGGAACATGACGATTGCCTAAGTGGTAACAAACACGAGCCAATAACAGTGGATCGTCACTATACACGGTTGAAACTTGCTCTTTTGCCGCTTCAATCGTTACCAGCGTATTATCTTCTGATAGTAAGATATCGCCCTCTTTTAGCACCGTACCACGAGGCAAAAATAACCCCGCTTCTTGCCCATCACTTAATGTCACTTTTAAACGGCTTTTGGTTCTTTCATCCATCGTCAAACACAAAGTAAGCGCCTGTTTTTCTGACGTTGCCGTTTCAAGTGCTTTTTGTTTATCAATAAGTTGAGTAAATCTTTTCATTCTCTATATTCTCGGTAACACGCTGATTAAAAGAGGAAATAGCGCTGTGCCATGGGTAATTGTGTTGCAGGCTCACACACTAATGGCACACCATCCGCTTTCACAATATAGGTTTGAGGATCAAGCTCGATATGAGGCACATAACTATTGTGGATCATCGATGCTTTAGTAATATTACGACAACCTTTAACACGCCCAATTAAGCTCTTTAAGCCCAGTTTTTCAGGCACACCTGCGTCAATCCCTGCCTTCGACATAAAGATCATCGACGTTTGATATTTCGCTTTGCCTAAACATGCATACATTGGACGATAATGCACAGGTTGAGGTGTTGGAATAGCCGCATTAATATCACCCATAGGTGCATAAGCCACCATGCCACCTTTCATGATCAATGCGGGTTTCACACCAAAGAAAGCCGGCTCCCATAACACCAAATCAGCAAGTTTTCCTTTCTCTATTGATCCCACTTCATGTGCAATGCCGTGTGCTAATGCGGGGTTAATTGTGTATTTCGCTACATAACGTTTAATACGATGATTATCGCTTTCAGGAGTGTCACCTTCTAATGTGCCACGTTGCAATTTCATTTTATGCGCACATTGCCAAGTGCGAAGAATAACTTCACCAACACGCCCCATTGCCTGTGAGTCTGACGACATAACAGAAATAGCGCCCATATCATGCAAAATATCTTCCGCAGCGATAGTTTCACGGCGAATACGAGATTCAGCAAAAGCCACATCTTCAGGAATGGAAGGATCAAGGTGATGGCAAACCATCAACATATCAAGATGCTCATCTACCGTGTTAATGGTATAAGGCATTGTAGGATTGGTTGAAGCAGGGAGAATATTTGGCTCTCCCACTGATTTAATGACATCGGGTGCGTGCCCACCTCCCGCGCCTTCGGTGTGGAAAACGTGGATCACACGACCCGCAATTGCTTTCACGGTTTCTTCATAAAAACCGCCTTCATTTAAAGTGTCAGAGTGAATAGCAACTTGCACATCCATTTCATCGGCAACATTAAGGCAGTTATGAATTGCCATTGGTGTTGCGCCCCAATCTTCATGAATTTTTAGACCAATAGCACCCGCTTCAATTTGCTCACGAACGGCTTCAGGTTGACTCACACAGCCTTTACCGAATAAACCAACGTTAATCGGAAGCTCATCAACCGCTTCTAACATGCGGTGCATGTTCCAAATACCCGGCGTTACTGTCGTTGCATTTGTTCCGGCTACTGGTCCTGTACCACCACCAATAAACGTGGTGACACCAGAAACTAAACCTTCTTGTGCTTGTTGCGGGCAGATAAAGTGAATATGCGTATCAACGCCACCTGCAGTAATAATTTTACCTTCGCCTGCAACCACTTCAGTGGCGGGTCCTACAACAATATCCACATTAGGCTGTACATCAGGATTACCGGCTTTACCGATACCCACAATGCGACCATCTTTAATACCGATATCCGCTTTTACGATCCCCCAATGATCTAAAATAATGGCGTTTGTAATAAGCACATCGACACATTCAGCATTGATGACTTGGCTCTGCCCCATACCATCACGGATAACTTTACCACCACCAAACTTGACCTCTTCGCCATAAGTGGTGAAATCTTTTTCAATTTCAAGAAAAAGCTCCGTATCGGCTAATCGCAGACGGTCGCCAGTTGTGGGGCCAAACATATCTGCATAAGCTTGACGTGAGATAGTTTTCATTTTTTCTCACTCTCCAATTTACCCATCACTTTGCCATGAAAACCGTAAATTTCACGTTTTCCTGCGAAAGCCACCAATTCGACTGTACGGCTTTGACCGGGTTCAAAGCGAACCGCCATACCCGCTGGAATATTTAAACGAAAACCCAAAGTGCCTTCTCGTTCAAATTTTAATGCGTCATTCACTTCATAAAAATGATAATGAGAGCCGACTTGCACGGGTCTATCGCCATGATTGGCAACCTGTATTGTTTTTGTCTCTCGACCTGCATTAAGTTCGATATCGCCTAATGCTTGGTTAACTCTAATTTCACCGGGTATCATGTTGTTACCTACACAATAGGATCGTGAATAGAAACAAGCTTTGTGCCATCAGGGAATGTGCATTCTACTTGAATGTCTTTGATCATTTCTGGCACCCCTTCCATGACTTGTTCTGCTGTCAAAACAGTGCGACCTTCGCTCATTAGTTGGGCAACCGTTTTACCTTCTCTCGCCCCTTCCATAATGGCACAACTGATCAGTGCAACCGCTTCAGGATAATTAAGCTTAAGCCCTTTTGCTAAACGTCTTTCAGCAACAAGACCCGCGGTAAAAAGCAGTAATTTATCTTTTTCTCTTGGTGTTAATTCCATTTCTGCTCCTAAAATTAACGATTATGTCGCCCATATACGAGGCGGCTCAGGGCAATACCCTAACCAGTGTTGTCTAACGGTTTGCCAAACTTGAGCAAAACACGCCATCATTGGCTCTGTTTGAGAGCCTAATAACCGTAAAACTAAAATACCGTCTACATCCGTTAAGCCATATTCGATAACATGATCGTAAGCGACTGAGAAAGCCTCGATACTTTGTTGAATAAGGCTTTTTAATTCGTCTGTTGCGGGATAAATATAAAGTGATCCCAACATCGGAAACTCACGCATGGCAGCCGATCTTTTTTGCAAACCATCGACAAAAAGCGACTCAGTTAATGTCAGCTTTTCATCGATATAGAAATTTAAACGCCCTTTTACATTGCCATTTTCAAACCATTCATTTAAAACGGGGCGACCAAAACATTGGATTTCCCAGCCAATAAATCTGGCTGTAGATGCAATATGAATATGTGTTTCTAGGCGAACTTGAGCTTCAGGAAAAAAGATATTTTCTTGAGGTAACCACTCTAAAAGGCCATTAGCTGCCACTTTTAAGGTTTGAATTTGCCGAGCAACACCGCCTGCACTACGGTAAAACTTAGTGGCTCCGGGTGTTGTGAGCAACGCATGCGCTTGAGGCTGCACATCAATATTGATCAATAGCTTATCGCCACCAACCACGCCGCCTGGGGGATGAAGCAAATAGGTGTGTGCAATACCTTGCTCAGGATAAAAAGGACGCTGAACCATTAATGGGCCAATATGGCGTTTTTCTGTAAGACGTGTTATTTCGCGTTTTACTTCATAGCGTAAAACTATTTCAGCAAGCCAACCCTTTCCTGAAAAGTCAGACATACTCACTCCTGCCAACTCGGCAAAATTATCAATAAATCAGGAAAATACGTGAATACATACAGCGCTATCCATAAGATGAATCATTCAAGATCAAATAGAAAATAAGCTAATGAATGTTGGATAGGGTGTGGATAAAAGACAAACAGTGATATCCTAAGAACAGGATAATCTCCTTCGTCTGTGACGCGCGATTCTACACCTTATTACGAAAAATGCGTTTTGAATAAATAACAATTTATTTAGAAAAAATAACACTGTTTAAAATAAATATAAAAAATGAGCAAATATCTATATTGTCATGTTTTATCAACAAGATTATATTCTGCTGCATGCTGATTCTGCTTTGCATGACAACACCTGTTTAAATTAGAATAAACTCTCTATTATTATTCTAGACGTGGCTTATTAATTTATACAACAAATGAGCTAATTTTGAGTATTGTTCATTTAAGCAAGATTGATGCTTAACTTGCCTACGGTATATCGGAGATCATGGAATACAAACACATCCTGTCCTCTAACCAAATATCTTTAAAAACGTTTTACATCGAAAACCCGATGATAGCGATGGTTAGTGGCGCAAAAGGTACAATTTGCATCAATGGACAAACTATTGATGTATCTAGCCATTTAACGCTGATTATTCCGAAATACAGTCAAGTTTCTTGCGATATTGTCAGCCAATTTACGCATAAATCTATTGAACTACACACGCTTGTGTTATGTGAAACAGAGCTTCAATCTGTTTTCTCTTTATTAAAGCCTTTCATTAAATCTAGCTCGCCACTAACAAGCCATCTTCCTTCTTACCATTTATCGACTCCTGAAGTAATAAAAAGTAATTTTGGAATTTTAAAACAGTGTTTACCGCTACCACATGGCTCTCCATCACAAGAAACCATGTTTATGCAGCAGTGTTTATTCTTTATTTTAATGGCGGTGTATCAGGCGGGTGTGGATATTCTAAATATCTTTCGTTTTAACTATGATGAACCGAAAAATCAGGCAATTACACATCTGATAACACAAGATCCACAGCGAAAATGGCATTTAGACGATGTCGCAAAAACATTGTTTACGACGCCATCGACATTACGTCGGCATTTAAATAAAGAAGGGGTTTCATTCTGCCAATTGCTATTAGATGTCAGAATGGGGATCGCCTTAAACTACCTTACATTCTCTAATTACTCGGTATTTCAAATCAGCCATCGTTGTGGATTTGGCAGTAATGCTTATTTTTGTGATGCCTTTAAACGTAAATACGGCATGACCCCGTCACAGTTTCGTATTCAATCTCGTCAAGCTAATGATCCATCGACAATAAACAAAATGTCAGAAAAAATTGCAGAGCCAGAAGATAAAGTGTTTCCAACCTTATAAAAGTGTTACAAATTGTTTTTCTTTAAAAAGGATATTCCACCCATTAACCGCATCTGATTTAAGATCCACTGTTGCCGTTTTAGGGTATAAGCAGAAGGTTTATTTACGTGATAAATATGCGGATTAGGTAATACTGCAGCTAATAATGCAGCTTCATGACTTGTAAGTTGTTTCGCTGGCTTTCTAAAATAGTGTTGAGAAGCCTGCTCTACACCGAAGATCCCATCACCAAATTCAACAATATTCAGATACACCGTTAAAATACGTTTTTTTGACCAAATAAGCTCCACAACGGGCGTCATTCCCGTCTCAAGCCCTTTTCTTATCCAACTACGACCATCCCATAAAAAGAGATTTTTGACCGTTTGCTGAGAAATAGTCGATGCACCACGTAATGTTTTCCCGTTGTTATGATTTTTTTTGAAAACTTTCTCAATAGCATCAAAATCAAAGCCCCAATGTTTGGGGAAATTTTGATCTTCAGAGGCAATAACGGCTAAATACATCACAGAAGCTATCTCTTCTTCACTTACCCAAGTGGAATGTGATACATAAGAGAAATCAAACTCACTCCAAGCAGAAATTTGTCTTTGAACCATCACAGCAGAAAAAGGTACGGGCAAAAAAGAAAACAGCACAACTGTTAACAGCCATAAAGCAATTAAAATAATTAATAGTTTCTTTAACTTTCTCACCAGTACCATCTGCTGTTTTTACCTACTATTTATGCCATCTCAAGGACTTTCTTAACCAGTTTCTCAATACCGACCTGTGCTTGTGCAATAGATTGTGCAAGCATATAAGCAGGGGTTGTGACAACACGGTATTTTTCATCAACAACAATATCATCAACCGGACAATCTATATGGATACCGCCCATTTTTTCAATTGCACGCGCTGTTTCTGCGTCGTTTCCAATTGTTAATTTTACTGGAGCATTTAACATTTTTGGTAACATTACAGGTGCAATACATATTAGCCCTAATGGCTTATTTTGCTGATGCATTGCTTGTACAAATCTTAAGAGATCTTTGTTAATTTCACAGTCACTTCCTTTTGTGGCGAAATTGCATAAATTCTTCGCCGCACCAAAGCCACCAGGAATAATGACAGCATCAAAGTTTTCAGCCTTTGCTTCTGATAAAGGGGAGATTTTTCCACGAGAAATACGAGCAGATTCCTCCATCATATTCCTTTTTTCTGATTTTTCTTTACCTGTAATATGATTAATTACAGTTGGTTGTAAATCATTAGGTGAAAAATAATGAACTTCAGCATTATTTTGGCTTAAAGCAAGCATGGTGAGCACTGATTCATGGATTTCGCTCCCATCAAATACACCACAGCCACTTAAAATTACCGCAATTGATTTCATATCTTTCTCCGTTTGTAGTAGATTACTAGTTACCCATTTATAGGTGTAAACACCAATCGGCATCACATATTTAAATGTTTCTTGTAACAAAAAAACTTATCTTTGCTATTTTGTTGCTTGTATGATGTATGGAATAGT
>JAEYFY010000173.1 GCA_023454395.1 Pseudomonadota bacterium | reverse complement strand
GAATGGCTTTCCAACTACTTCAACGCGATAGAAGCGGTGGTATGCGACTTGCACAAGCACTCACGCGTGCAATGTCTGAAATTGGTCATTGCTGTGATTGCCGAACTTTTACTGAAGAAGAGCGTTGCACCATCTGTGCGAATGTTCGCCGTCAGCAAAATGGGCAAATTTGTGTTGTTGAAAGTCCTGCGGATATTCATGCTATCGAGCAGACAGGGCAGTTTGCGGGTCGATACTTTGTTTTAATGGGGCATTTATCCCCTTTAGATGGTATTGGACCTATGGATATTGGTTTAGATAGACTTGAAGAGCGCTTAAGCCAAGAGACTATTTCAGAAGTGATCTTGGCGACAAACCCGACCGTTGAAGGTGAGGCAACAGCCAATTATATTGCTGAAATTTGTGCTCAGTATGATATTTCGGCTAGCCGAATTGCCCATGGGGTTCCTGTGGGAGGTGAACTTGAAATGGTCGATGGTACAACGCTTTCGCACTCTATTGCTGGACGCCAAAAAATCCACTATTAATATCATAATCGTTTATTAAAAAGCACCTTTTACAAGATGTAATAAGGTGTTTTTTTTTCATCTGAAATCATGAAAACACTCTCAAATTTAATTTAAAACATCGAGTTTTAAACCTTAAAGCTTATTTTTTATCAGAAATATCTTTATCTTCACTTTATTGCTTTTTTCTTTCTGATGAATTTTGCGTCTTTATGTTACATTAATTACTATCATGAAAAATAATAACTGAATGATGGAGCATCTTATGATCCCAGACGTAGCCTTGGTTGATAATAGTGAACAAAGAACCCCTCTGATCTTAGTACTAGATAGCTCTGGCAGTATGTATGGTCAACCTATTCAACAACTAAATGAAGGGCTTAAATTACTCGAACAAGAACTTAAAAACGATGTAATTGCGGCTAAACGTGTACGTATTCTGGTTATTGAATATGGCGGATATGACCAATGTACGGTTCATGGTGATTGGAAAGATGCGATGGACTTTACCGCGCCTGTTTTAGAAGCTAATGGCACAACGCCGATGGGGCAAGCTATTACTCTCGCACTTGAAGAAATAGAAGCTGAAAAACAGCGCTTTAAACAGGCGGGTGTTGCTTATACTCGTCCTTGGCTATTTTTAATGTCTGATGGTGTTCCGACAGACCAATGGGAACAGGCTGCACAGCTTTGTCGTCAAGCAGAAGAAAACCAAAAAACAGCGGTATTTCCTATTATGGTTGATGGTGCATCAGCAGAAGTCATGGGAAGCTTTAGCCGTAATGGTGTTAATGGTGTGAAAATGCTTAAAGGGCTGCAATTTAAAGAACTGTTCTTGTGGCTAAGCGCCAGTATGCAGGTGGTTTCTCAATCAACACCGGGTGGCACAGCACAATTACCTTCAACTGATTCTTGGGCGAGTGTACCTGTTTGATGAATGATTGGTTAGCTTATGGGGCATCTGTGACAGGTATTGCCCATCAAGAACGTAAAATTCCCTGTCAGGATGCTTATTTTATTCGTCGTAAAGGTGAATATCTTATCGCTGCTGTTTGTGATGGAGCTGGCTCTTCTCGTTATAGCGAACAAGGCGCTCAGCTCGTTGCCCGGTTATTTACGCTACGTATTACAGAGTGGCCAAACATTGATTTGTTAACCGAAAAACAGATAACCCAAGGGGCTAAACAACTTATTGAAGATATTCGCCTCCAACTGGCTGAATATGCAGAAATAAAGCAGTGTGCGCTTAATGAATATGCATCAACACTGGTTGCATGTTGGGTTGGTGATGATAGTGGCTATTTATTCCATTTAGGCGATGGTATTGCCGTGGTGGAATATTGCGATGGTACAAATTATGTATCACAGCCTGAAAATGGAGAATATGCGAATCAAACTTGGTTTGTGACGTCAGAAAATTGGGAAGCGCATTTACGCGTTATTCCCCTAAATAAACCGGTAAAACAGGTTATTTTGATGTCTGATGGTGTACAGCCTTTTGCGATGAATAAAGCGTGTGATGCCCTTTATGAACCGTTTATTGCTCCTGTGATCCGTTATTTAAAAACAGTATCAGAAGATAGCGGAAGTGAGGCATTAGCAGGGACTTTAGCTGATCCTCGAACACATTCAATCACCGGCGATGATAAAACCTTAGTTATTTGTATCAGGGATGAAGAGTTGTGGTAAAGGCAAAGAAACAGAAACCAAGCAAACCTATATCGACACAACTACTATCGACACAGCTACAAGATGAAAATGGTAAGATTTATCAAATAGGTACTTTGATAAAAAGCGGTGGTGCGGGCAGCGTTAGCCATATTAATAATGCACCTTTCCAAGTCTCAAAAATTTACCATGATAAAATTGATAAAGCTTATTATCTGAAAAAGATCACGGCAATGCAGAAGTTAGAACCTGCATTAAAGCCCGTTTCTGTTAACGATACGCCTATTATCCAACTCGCATGGCCTCAAGCTCGTTTATACAATAGCCAAAAACAATTTGTTGGCTTTGTGATGCCGGAACTTGATGTCAAAAATACGATTGAGTTGGAGTACATTCTTCAAGAGCGCCAAGCTAAAGCTCATGGTTTACCCACAGGAATGGGTGCGAAAGTGAGTCTTGCATATAACCTTTGCTCGTTGATTGATGCTTTACATCAGCAAGGGCACCGTATTATTGATATGAAACCGCTGAATTTGCGGTTTTATAAATCAAGTCTGTATATGTCTCTTCTCGATTGTGATGGATTTAGTATCCAAGGTGAGAATGCACGCTTTCCTGCTGGGCAATTTACCGTTGAATATCTTGCCCCTGAGTTTCAAGCAAAACAAACGGTTCCAGAATCTCAAGAAGAGTGGCAAGACCGATTTGCCTTAGCCGTTATTATTTTCCAGTTGCTTAATTTTGGTATCCATCCTTTTAGTGGTCGCCCTAAAAATGACTCTGTACCTACAGATATTCCAAGGCGTATAGCAGGGCGTTTTTATGGTTATGGCGTAAAAGCGCATAATTTGATCACCCCTAATGTCGCCAGTGGACATAAACAATTACCCGATAAACTCAGAACACTCTTTGATAAAGCCTTTTCAGGCACACCTTCGCAAAGACCAAGTGCAAAAACATGGACGACAGCACTTTATGAATATGCACAGCCTGAAAAGCAACAATTAGTTATTTGTCAAAAAGATAAAAAACACCAGTATTTTGCAGGTAAAGCTTGCGCAGCTTGTGCAAGAGGGGCGAAGTTACAGCAAGTTGCAATTACTCAAAAACAAAACCAAACGCAACGCGAGCAAATTCGTCAAAAACGAGTACAAAATGCGAATATTCGACAAGCGCCAGCCCAAGCTACGCCAGCGAAACCTATTCAGCCTCCAGCGATATTTATTGCGGTTAAAAATGCAATAAATAAAGTACCCAAAGTCGTATTACATACCGCTATTGCCATGATAGTCCCTGTACTGTTGGGATTATTACTGATGAATTTTATTCCACAAGGCGCCAGCGGTAGTTTAGGCTCTAGCTGGGTTACTGATTTAATTAAAGCTGATTATATTGAACAAATATTAATAACGATGCTGAGTGTGATGTTTTTAATGATTTCAGCCATTATTTTATTAGTTATTTTTGTTTTCCCTTCCATGCATATTTTGAAAAGAAAGCCATAGGTTAGGGAAAATAACATGAAAAAAAGAATAAAGCTGATCCTGATTATTATTGGCGTTATAACATTACTGTTTCCTTTTTGGTTGCCAGCTTTTTTAGTTTCAACCTTTAGTTTGATTGATAGTTTTAATAGCAAAATTCTCCCTTCATCAGTGCGCTTTGATGAGCGTAATTTCTTGCTGGGAGTATGGCTAGGCTCTCTTATTATGACGATTGTTATATTATTGCAATCGTGGCGAGCTAAAAATATTTATTATTTATGTGGTGGTGGACTCGTGCTTTTAATGGCACTGGGTGTGTCATTATCGGTGATCCCAGCGAATGAATTAGAAGATCGCCGTCGTTTTGTTTTACAAAATATCGAACAATCAGAATGGCAAAATTATCATTATCTTGTTGTTAATAGCGAAAATGAGATCCGTAACGTTATTCGGTCTAATCAATCGAAAGCGCTGGCATCGATTAGCACTATTGAGAAAGCGCGAATTGCTTTACCAGGATTGGATTATTTTAGCGATGATGTGACTGAAGCGACAAAAGCGAAAGAGGCTTATTTAGCTCATACCAAAGGAATGTCAGAACGTGCGGAAGCTGTAAAAACACTCAATTTTTATGGCGACTGGCTATTAAATCAACCTGATATTATGGTTGCTCAGGCATTAGCTTCCCTTTCAACGAGTAATGATGCTCAATTAACGCAATCAGGTATGAATGTTATTGCTGTTGCACCGTTATCGCCTGAGGCATGGCAAGTTTTAGCACTGACTTATATTGCTCATCGTTCTGTGGATGCACAAATTGAAAAAGCGATGTTAGCGTTAATGGTGGCAGATACGCTCAAACTGGCTAAGCAAGCTCATGATGATATTTCAGCGCAACAATTATTGAAAAAAGCAATTTCAGAGCTTACTGAAAATCAGCGTCAGATTTATCAGATATTACAAGCGCGTGTTATTGAAGATCGTTTTTATCGACAAAATAGCACTCCACCAGACGATGTTACAACGTTGGCAAATCAACGATTACCAGTGAGTAACGCAATTCATAATGATTCAACCACTTATATTGAAATGCAATCAATGATGGGGAAAGAGTATCCCGGAGAAGTTTTCGTTGAATCACCTAATGAAGTGAAAAACTTAACTGAGATCCGTTATCCAACAATCAGAAAATATATTCCTCGTGCAGATGTTATTTTATCCGTTGATGTTGATCCTCAAGGGCGCATTTCAGGGCTTTGGGTACAAAACAGTAGTGGTGTTGATGCGTTCGATAGTCAAGCAGTGAGTGCCGCTCGCCATTGGCGTTTTATGCCAAACAAAGACGGATATCGTCAACGTGTGACCGTTCGTTTTGAAAGTACTCGTCTTGGTTGGAAAGAGTATGCCGTTAAGCAACAATCAACATTAATAAAATTGGTTAAAGCTTACGCAAGACAAGATGCTAAAGAGATAACACTTACCGAAAATGTTTATTCAGAATTGAAAAAACAAGCGCCAGAATTAGAAAATGAAAGAGAAGCAACTCGCTCTAGCTATGATCCTTATGCTTCTTATTACCCTAGATTATCTCAACGACAGCAAGAAAAGCGTGCTGCGTTACAAGCCATCTTAAAAGAGTTACAGGCATTGCCTAATGGTAAAAATAACCATGAAAGCTGGGATAACAGTATTCGCTTTTTAAATGAAAAACTCGCTCTTCATCAAGATAATGTTGATATCGTGAGAACAGTGGCACGTTTTGAATTGCAATATTACAACATAGGAACCAACAATTTAGCCAGTTCTCCTAAAATTTATCCGCAAGATAAAGAGTATTGGCAAACCTTATTATTGAAAGCGCGTACTCATTTTGAACAGGCTATTGCATTAGAGCCTGATCGTGAAGATGTCTGGTTAGGCTGGGGCATAACATGGCTTGATGAAGATCCCGAAATTGCAGCCGGTGCATTTGCTAAAGCGTCACAGCAAAAATCAAAAGAAAGTGTTGGTGTGCTGATGCAAATGTTAGAAATGCGCATGGTTATGAATACACTTGAGGGCGCTCGCCTAGAACGCTATCAAACCTTACGTGCCAGAATGGATATGCGTTATTTACCTGAAGATATTGAAGTTAAGCCTTCAGATGATTATCTCAGCGATGATTTAACTCAAATTCAATTGGCTCAGCGTGTAATACCCGCGTCAGATCCGAATAGTAAAGTGATACGTAAGCCGTTAAACAACAAAGTTGTTGAGCAATCAAACCGGGTATTTAGTATTGATTTTTCATCGGCGAATATTAAAGCCAGTGATCAGGCATTACCAAAAGTGAATGCCCCTGATGCAGCTGCTAAAACAGGGGAGATGATCTTACAACTTGATGTGGACCCTCAAGGCGTTCCTACTGTGGTGTTATTGAAATCTGGTAGTGGTGACATGAGCATAGATAATGCCGTTATTGATGCTGCATACCAATGGCGTTTTAATGGTTCACCTACCCGAAAAGGTAATGTGCTTTTAATATCAGTTCAATTTAGCCAATAATTACCATTCAATTAAATAATGTTATAAAAACCCTCCTTTTTTGTTAGTGAAAAGGAGGTTTTCTTCTATTTTGTGAGTTTCTAACTTATTGAAAGAAATAAAATTGTTACCTAGATCACAAAAAAATAGCCTTTTCAAAAAGACAGAACCACTCAACTTAGAAAACAGACCGCTTAATTCGTTATACAACCGCTAAGCGATTTTGTCACACTGTTCATATCTCATTCTTCTTATTATGTAGTAGCGGGCAGTTGTCTCTCATATTCGCTCAAATCATTCTCAGCTGTCCCGCATTACTCTTTGGCTGTTCGGTCTTGCCTGAAAAAAAGGTGTCTCATGAACAAAAATGCATTTTTAAAGCACGTACCTTGGGTGATCCTCGGGATTATCGGTGCTTTTTGTCTTTCAGTGGTTGCACTTCGCCGTGGTGAACACGTCAGTGCGCTATGGATAGTTGTTGCTTCTGTTGCCGTTTATTTAGTTGCTTATCGTTATTACAGTCTTTACATCGCTCAAAAAGTGATGAAGCTTGATCCAACTCGAGCAACACCTTCTGTTGTTAATAATGACGGTTTGAACTACGTTCCGACTAACCGTTATGTTTTATTTGGTCACCACTTTGCGGCTA
The DNA here is from genome assembly GCA_023454395.1 of Pseudomonadota bacterium. GTDB lineage: Bacteria > Pseudomonadota > Gammaproteobacteria > Enterobacterales > Enterobacteriaceae > Proteus > Proteus appendicitidis. Next base: position 228 of record JAEYFY010000173.1, on the reverse strand, counting down.
TCGCGGGTGCCGGTCCTTTAGTAGGTCCTGTTCTTGCTGCGCAAATGGGGTATTTGCCGGGTACGCTTTGGTTATTAGCCGGGGTTGTGCTTGCTGGTGCAGTACAAGACTTTATGGTGTTGTTTATTTCAACACGCCGTAATGGTAACTCACTTGGTGAGATGATAAAGAAAGAGATGGGTCCTATTCCGGGTACTATCGCTTTATTCGGCTGTTTCCTTATCATGA
>JAEYFY010000129.1 GCA_023454395.1 Pseudomonadota bacterium | reverse complement strand
CTAATATCACTGTTGCGCAGGCTGCTCAGGAATTAACACCCGAACAAGCTGCAGAACTAAAACCATTTGAAAGAATTACAGTTATCGGTCGTTTTAACGCTATTTATGAAGCCGCTGATGCGGTCTCTCGTCGTGCGGATAAAGTCGGTGCTGATAGTTTCTATATTCAAGGTCTAGATGATATTAGTGATAGCGGCAACATGAGTGTTACTGCTGATCTATACCATAAAGATGCACCAAAAGCAGATAAAGAAAACTATCGCGTCTTTCATGGCGTGAAAGAACTACCAAAACCTGAAGCAATTCTGCTACAACCATTTGATACAGTTTCTATCCGTGGTTACTACCCTACAACCCCTGATATTAACGACGCAATTGCAAAAGCGGCAGCTAAAAAAGGTGCAGCATCATTCTTTATTGTTCGTAACGTATCAACAAATGATGGTGGTAACCAAGAAGTAACAGCTTATATCTACAAAAAAGATGCGCCTAAACGTGCAATTCAAGCACCAGAGGCTGTCGTTCCTTATGATTCAGATGCAGGTCGCGCACTTATTGCAGAAGGCGGAGCCGCTGCCAATAAAGTTGAGAAACCAGGTCTTGCATCAAACACTGATTTTGATAGAAGTGTAGGAACATTTGCTGATACACAAACTTCAGGTGCTAGTGGTCGTTACACTGTCACATTACCTGATGGTACTGAAATCCAAGAAGTTAACAAAGCAGCAGCTGCATTAATGGACCCGTTTGATACCATTACATTTAGCGGATACTTTGTAAACTCACCAGAAATTTCTTATCAGGTTGCTAAACGTGCGGCAGCAAAAGGTGCCAAGTACTACCATATTACGAATGAATGGCAAAGTGATGGTGGTACAGTCACTATTACCGCTGACCTATTCAAGTAATAAAACTTCCTAATTAAAAAACCTTGCTAATGCGAGGTTTTTTTTACTCAAAATATCATCAAACCAACTCCGCTTTACAAAAACTGCATAATTTTTATGATTTAATGCATAGACAACCAAGTCAACTCTCCGTAAAATCTCGCTGTTTTTTAGTGTTTTTATCTCTATTTAAATTTGAGATATTCATATTTATTCTATTTACTGACCTAAAAATAAGAAAATACGCTATTTATTTACAATTTTAATCACGTAGGTAATTATCCTTGAATAAGAAACTTGGCTTAATATCACTCACCGCTTTAGTATTAAGCTCAATGGTTGGTGCAGGTGTATTCAGTTTGCCTCAAAATATGGCCGAAGTTGCTAGCCCTGCCGCATTAATTATTGGTTGGGTGATAACCGGCATTGGTATTCTCTTTCTTGCTACATCTTTATTACTCCTCTCTCGCCTGCGACCTGATCTTGATGGTGGTATTTTTACCTACGCGAAAGAAGGATTTGGCGAATTCATTGGTTTTTGTTCAGCGTGGGGTTATTGGGTCTGCGCTGTTGTTGCTAACGTTTCTTATCTTGTTATTGTTTTTGCTGCCTTTAGTTTTTTTACGGATACACCAGAGAACGTTATTTTTGGTGATGGGAATACATGGCAGGCATTAATTGGAGAATCAATCTTACTTTGGGTTGTCCATTTTCTTGTATTGCGTGGTGTGCAAACTGCAGCTAGCATTAATTTAATGGCGACAATGGCAAAACTTCTTCCTTTAGGATTATTTGTTATTGTCGCCCTATTAGCTTTCAATATGGATATATTTACCCTTGATTTTAAAGGTGTAAATTTGGGTGTCCCTGTTTGGGATCAAGTCAAAAATACTATGCTGATTACACTGTGGGTATTTATTGGTATTGAAGGCGCGGTCGTAGTTTCCGCAAGAGCTAAAAATCGTCGTGATGTTGGTTTAGCAACTGTACTTGCTGTTGTCATCGCATTAATTATCTATATTCTTGTCACTTTATTATCGCAAGGTTTAGTTAGCCAAGCTGAATTGGCAGCGATGAAAAACCCGTCAATGGCGCCATTACTTGTTCAACTTATTGGTAGCATAGGCGAGATAATTATTGCAGCGGGTCTTATTCTCTCTGTATGTGGTGCTTATTTAAGTTGGACAATTATGGCAGCAGAAGTGCCTTATATTGCCGCACTACATCATTCTTTCCCTAAACAATTAGGAAAGCAGAATAAAAATGATGCGCCTTCATCTTCATTATGGTTTACCAACTGTGCAGTCCAATTCTCTTTAGTTTTAATTTGGTTGACGGGAAGTAACTACAATACATTGTTGACCATTGCATCAGAGATGATCCTTGTTCCTTACTTTCTTGTCGGTGCATTTTTATTTAAAGTCGCAATTGCACGCAGTAGTCGCGCTTTATTATTAATAGCTATACCTGCAAGTCTATATGGCTTATGGCTACTTTATGCATCAGGTGTTATTAACTTATTACTCTCTGTTGTACTTTACGCACCGGGTATCCTGATATTTTTATACACCCGAAAACAATATAAAGATAAAAAGCCCCTATTGTTAAGTGAAAAAATTCTGTTGGCGCTTGTCTTATTTGGCGCTATTCCTGCGTTAGGTTATTTAGTTATATCCTAAAGACAATCTGAGAGGTACTGGAAAAACAGTACCTCTTTTTTTTACTCTCTTCTTCTCTTCCTAACTTCTCTTCAAAAACAAATCTCACTTAAATAAATTCCACTTAAGTCAAAAAATTTTCCTGCTAAGCAGTAATTTTTAACATCGATGGTTAGGTGCTTATAAATCAAGAAATATATTGTATGTTGTAACTAATATATAGGTAGTTATTTATTAGCTATGCAATAAAAAACCCACAAGAAGCATAAGTTCCCGTGGGTCTAAATATGTCACGATTAAATTAGTTAAAACTGACTTGTTCCATCGCCTGTAATATACGTTTGTCTGATATTGGATATGGTGTACCTATCTGTTGAGCAAACAGGCTTACTCTAAGCTCCTCTATCATCCAACGAATATTTTGCACTTCTTCTTGCTGCTTTTGTTTCTCTGTTAGCTTACCTAACCACTGTTGCCACTGCTGAATAACATTTTCAACTCGGCTCATTTGAGCGCGATCACGATTAGGATCAATGGCCAATTTTTCCATTCGTTTTTCAATTGCACTCAAATAACGAGGAATATCCGCAAGACGTTTCCATCCATGCGAAGTCACAAAACCAGGAAAAACTAACTGACCAAGTTGGGCTTTAATATCAGATAATGCAAAAGCAACACTAATATCCACCCGCCCTTTTAGACGCTTATTGATAGCAAATACTTGAGTTAAAATCGCTTCAACTTGTTTTGCTATTTCAACCACAGCATCATTTAACTCTGCTCTGACATATTCTTGCAGTTTTTGATATTCGCCTTCTTGCCAAATCAAACCACCATAAGAAGCCATAAGTTTATCAACACCACAAGCAATACAATCATCAATCAGCTCTAACACTTTGCCATAAGGGTTAAAGTAAAGACCCAGTTTTGCTTTGTTAGGTAATTTCTCATGTAGGTATTTTATCGGTGACGGAATATTTAATAACAATAAGCGTCTTACGCCTTCCCACATGGAAGTTTGTTGTTCAGATTCGGTTTCAAAAAGCTTAATACTTACACTGTTTTTTTCATCAACGAGTGCCGGATAAGCTTTCACTGAATAGCCACCGCGTTTTTGCTCATAACGCTGAGGCAAATCCCCAAAACTCCAAATATGTAAATCTTGTTGTTCAATGCCATCATCAGCGACTGCTGATAATGTTTCTTGCACTTTTTCCTTTAAGTTCTCTTTTAATTTATTGAGATCTTTACTTTCTGCCAGCATTTTATTTTTATCGCCAACAACACGGAATGTCATTTTTAAGTGATCAGCAACTTGGTCTAGTTGCCAACTCTCTCTATCAACAGTCACGCCTGTCATGCGGCGTAATTCATTTTCGAGTTTATCGAGTAAGCTACCTTCAACTTGAGGTACGCGCTCTAAAAAAGCAGAAGCATAATTAGGTGCTGGGACAAAATTACGACGAATAGGTTTTGGTAATGACTTAATTAAAGCCACTATCAATTCATGGCGAATGCCCGGAATTTGCCAATCAAAACCTTCCTCTTTTACCTGATTTAAAATCGGTAATGGAATATGAACGGTGACACCATCAGCCGCTGTACCCGGTTCAAATTGATAAGTTAAGCGCAATTTTAAATTATCTTGATGCCAATAATTTGGATAATCTAATGCACTCACACGCTTAGCATCATCTTTGATAAGCATGCTCTTTTCAAAGTTAAGCAGATCCGGTGATGCTTTTTGTGCTTCTTTCCACCATTTATCAAAATGACGTGATGAAACAACGTCTTGTGGTATTCGCTGATCGTAGAAAGTAAACATTGTTTCATCATCAACAAGAATGTCACGACGACGAGATTTATGCTCTAACTCTTCCACTTCAGTCCGTAATTTTAAATTTTCACGGAAAAATGCATGACGAGTTTGCCAATCACCTTCTACTAACGCATGGCGAATAAAAAGCTCCCGGCATAATAACGGATCAATTTGGCTATAATTAATAGGTCGAGAGGCAACAATAGGCAAACCATATAGCGTAACTTTTTCATTAGCCATTACAGCGCCTTGCGCTTTTGACCAATGTGGCTCGCTATAGTGATGTTTCACTAAATGTTCAGCTATAGGTTCAATCCATTCTGGCTCTACGCGTGCTGCAATTCGCCCCCATAAACGAGAGGTTTCGACCAGTTCAGCGACCATTGCCCATTTTGGTGGTTTTTTAAATAAACCAGACCCCGGATAAATAGAAAAGCGCGCATTTCGCGCCCCAGTAAACTCTTGTTTATCAGCATCTTTTTGCCCAATATGCGACAATAAACCACTTAATAACGCAACATGGACGCTTCTAAAATCGGCAGGTTCACTGTTAACAGGAAAGCCGAGTTCTTTAACAACTTGTCGTAATTGCGTATAAACATCTTGCCACTCTCGAACACGCATAAAGTTTAAAAACTCTTGCCGACACAGCTTTCTAAATTGAGAATGACTCAACTCTTTTTGTTGAGTTTTTAAATAATCCCACATATTTAAAAAAGACAAGAAATCAGAATCTTTATCTTGGAAGCGACGATGTTTTTCATCAGAAGCTTGCTGTTTATCCATCGGTCTTTCGCGCGGATCTTGAATTGAAAGTGCAGATGTAATAACCATCAATTCTTTTACTGCACCATATTTACGCGCTTCAAGTACCATTCTCGCCAAACGAGGATCGATAGGAAGTTGTGCAAGTTGTTTCCCCATTGGGGTTAAACGATAAGCACCATTGTGATCGGTTTCATTTTGTAACGCGCCTAGTTCTTCTAATAAACGCACACCATCTTGAATATTGCGTTTATCCGGTGGCTGTACAAATGGGAAAGCACTAATATCCCCCAACCCTATTGATGTCATTTGCAAAATAACCGATGCAAGGTTAGTTCTTAATATTTCAGGATCAGTAAATTCAGAACGAGAAATAAAATCATCTTCTGAATAAAGACGAATACAAATACCATCAGAAACACGGCCGCAACGCCCTTTTCTCTGATTTGCTGAAGCTTGAGAAATAGGTTCTATTGGAAGTCGTTGTACTTTAGTTCGATAACTATAACGACTAATACGTGCAAAACCGGTATCAATAACGTACTTAATGCCTGGTACAGTTAATGAAGTTTCGGCAACGTTAGTGGCTAAAATAATACGCCTGCCGTTATGAGGATGAAAAATTCGATTTTGTTCACTGTTAGATAAACGGGCAAATAAAGGCAATACTTCAGTATGGCGAAGTTGTAGTTTATTCAACGCATCAGCAGTATCGCGAATTTCTCGCTCACCGCTCATAAAAATAAGAATATCACCCGCACTTTCTCTGCTTAATTCATCAATAGCATCAACAATGCCATCTGTCATATCCTTATCATTATCAAGTTCGTCACCACCAATAGGACGATATCTCACTTCAACAGGATAAGTTCGACCTGAAACTTCAATGATAGGCGCTTGATTGAAATGTTTGGAAAAACGTTCAGGATCAATGGTTGCAGAAGTAATAATGACTTTTAAATCAGGACGCTTAGGTAATAGCTGCTTTAAATAGCCAAGAATAAAGTCGATATTTAAACTACGTTCATGGGCTTCATCAATAATGATGGTGTCATATTGTAATAGCAGCTTATCTTGCTGTAATTCAGCCAATAAAATACCATCTGTCATTAGCTTAACAAGGGTATTATCACCGACATGATCACTAAAGCGAACCTTATAACCTACAGATTCTCCTAACGTGCTTTTTAATTCATGAGCGATACGTTCAGCCACTGAACGTGCAGCTAAACGACGAGGCTGAGTGTGACCAATAAAACCCTTGATCCCTCTTCCTAATTCAAGGCAAATTTTAGGGATCTGCGTTGTTTTACCTGAGCCAGTTTCCCCCGCAATAATAACAACTTGGTTATCGCGTATTGCATTATAAATGGCATCTTTCTTTTGGCTAACAGGAAGGTTTTCTGGGTAAGTAATTTCAGGACAATTGGCACGACGGCGAATTATCATCTGTTGTGCTGTTGTAATATCGTCTTTAATTGCACTTAATACCGCTTGTTTAGACTCTTCATTATTAATTTTAGCGACGCCACGTAGACGTTTTCTTAATCGCTGCTGCTCCCGCAGCGATAATTGCTCTATTTCTTGATAGAGCGTGGCAGATGATAATGTCACCTTTTATTATCCTTTTTGAGGTTATTCTAATCAAAACTAATGGTCGTATGATATCACAACAGACTATTGGCACATAAAGGCTTGATTAAAATTCTTAGTATATGATTTCATATAATCAATAATTTTGAATAGCATATTCAAAGGATTGTGATGTGATATTTTAAAGATAGAGTAAACTACGATTAACTAATAAATTTAAATAAATAGAACACTTTATAGACCACGAGAAAATAATGAAAAAGATCCTTGTACTGAAATCCAGCATTTTAGATAGCTATTCACACAGTAATAAAATGACCGATTACTTAATTGAAAATTGGCAAACTAATCATAAAGATGACTTAATTACAGTACGTGATCTTACTAAAGATCCTGTACCTGCTTTAGATCAAGCTACGCTATTTGCGTTTGGTAAAGAAACAGCAATGTTATCGGATGAACAAAAAACAGCCCGAGCATTATCAGATGAATTAATCCGTGAATTAAAAGCTCACAATGTGATAGTCATTGCTGCACCAATGTATAACTTTTCAATTTCGGCCCAATTAAAGCACTATATTGATTTTATTGCTCGTGCGGGTGAAACATTTACATATACTGAAGCGGGTGCTATTGGCTTACTTGAAAATAAACAAGCAGTTGTATTAACCAGTCGTGGTGGTGTTCATAAAGATCAGCCATCTGATCTTATTGTTCCATTCCTAACACAGTTTTTAGCTTTTATCGGTATCAATGACGTACAGTTTATTATGGCTGAAGGTACAGCATATGGTGAAGAATACGCACAGCAATCTCACCTGCAAGCACAAAAAGAAATTGATGCTATCGTTAATAAAGGAAGCATTATAGTAAAATAATAATTAGTATTTCTCTTTAAAAGCACCTCACTCTGGTGCTTTTTTTATATCTATATTTACCCGCACTATTTTCATATCAATTCTTCTTTTATAAAAAACACGCTATTAATTTATAATTAAAACACCTTGATAGAGAAAAACACCAAAATTAATCAAACTTTCGAATCAATAGCTAAATAAAAATTATTTTTATAGCCATTTTTTATTATTTATTTTTTGATTCATATTAATGATAAATATATCAATAAAAAATCAATTTGATTTATAAAAAACAAATTAATAACATTTAATTGTTTCAATTAATATAGAAACAATTAAATAATTTTATTAATTCAATAAATAAATGGAATTTTAAATGAAAAAGAATTTACTCTCCATACTCATTTTATCTACAGCTTTTTTATCCACACCATCAAATGCAGTTGAATATACAAAGAAAAACGCAGGCACAATTACAATTAATGGTTCTGTTACAGCGGACCCTACTTGCCAATTACAAGATATACAACCTGTTGAATTACCGCCAGTTCAAGCAAGTCATTTTGGCGATGACCATATAGCAAAAACAGATGCCCAACCGCTTGTCATTCAATTTTCCAATTGTAATGAGAGTCTTGCTAATATTCAGTTAAAAATCCCAAAACAAACAAAAAAATTATTAAAAAATCAAGAAGACAATGGCAGCAATGTTGATATTGCCATTTTTGATGCAGATAAAAACATTATTGAATTAAGTAATGAAAAACCTAAAGCATTTAATTTAAATATTGATAAAGATGCTAAGACTGCAGATTTTTTATTTGAAGTGAATTATATGAAACCAAATGGATTAGATGCAACCCCAGGTTTAGTAAGATCTAGCTTATCATTTGATGTTATTTATAGTGATGTTGCTGTAGATTAAGATCTTAAAAATCAACAAAGCTGGTATTCCAGCTTTGTTTTTTATTTCTATTTCTATTTCTATTTTTAACTTTTAACTTTTAACTTTTAACTTTTAACTTTTAAAAAATTAAATTATTAGACTTAAATAAAAATGATTAAAAAAATAAAACTGACTATATTATCTATATTTACACTTCTTCCTATTTATGGTCATACATCAATAGAAATAAATAAAGATAAATTTATTTTTATTGAAAGTAAAAATCAAGAAGTCATTGAAATAAAAAACAATACAAATAGCGATTATTTTATACAGAGTTGGATTTCACATTACGATGAAAGTAATAATACTGACTTACCATTTATGATCACCCCACCACTCTTTAAAATAGAAAAAGATGAAACCTACTTTTTAAAGATCTTTAAGACTGATGAAATAGAAAAAAAAGAACAGGAAACACTATATAAAATAAATATAAAAAGAATACCTTCATTATCAGGTTCAGATGATAATACAAATTTATTACATATTTCAATGAATTCTATTTATAACTTAATATATAGACCTATATCAATAGAAAAAAATGCAGCAGATGCATATAAAAAAATAGAGTTTTTAAAAAATAAAAATGATGAGTTTATTGTAAATAATCCTACTCCATATTTTATTACTTTACTTAAAGTTAATTCTAATGGTGTTGTATTTATTGAAAAGAGTAAAACCATACCACCATTTAAAAAATACAATACAAAAAAAATAATCAAAAAACAGGGGTTGATTAAATGGAAAACAATTGACCAACATGGTGTTGAAATAAATGCAACAGATAAGGCGATAATAAATGAAGATTAAATTAAAAAAAAGAGCGCTTACTTTATTTATTTTAATAGTTGCTTTTAACAATAATGCCATCGCTAAAAATAATACTTTTTCTCTTTATTCCCATTCATTTTCTAATGTTAGTAATGAAACGATTAAACTTCTTCTTGAAAATAAAAAACCTGAAGGGTTCTATCATTCTATTATTCATATTAATAATAGAAAAAAAATGGTAAAACTTCTCTATTATAAAGATGTAGAAAACAAATTAACGCCCTCTCTTTCTGTTAAGGATTTAATATCTCTTGGTATTGATACCGATTTTTATACCATCAATAAAGAAAGCCCAGAGCCTATACTTTTAAGTGATTACTCAATTGATTTTAAATACCAATTTTCCAATCAAAAATTAAACTTGATCATTCCTCAAAAAGCATTAATAAAAAAAACAGATTATGTAATCAATGAACAAGACTGGGATGACGGAATTACCGCATTATTCACTCAATATTCCTATTGGATTAAATATCATCAGAAAAAATCGCCTGAGCAAAAAATTAATTTATACTCAGGTATTAATATAGGTGCTTGGCGTGTACGTAGCCAAAGTGGATTTAATTGGAGGAAAGATAGCCATCAATCTAAGCTTTCATCAATTTATGCATATCGACAAATTAATTCTTTTTCTTCTCTTTTTTATGGAGGTAAGTTTTCACCCACAACACGAATATTATCAAATGATAAAATAGTTGGCTTTCAATTAATATCCAATGATTTAATTGCAAATAATACACTTTACGCTAATAGACCTGTTATTGAAGGTATTGCAGATACTCACGCTAACGTTATCATAAAACAAGATGATAAAATCATCTATGAAACAACGGTTCCGCCCGGCCCTTTTCTTTTAAATTCATTACCTTCAATAGGAAGTGAAAAACTCACTTTGGAAATCAAAGAAACAGATGGAAGAATAAAAGTTTCGACACACTACTTTACATCATTACCGAATCAATTAAATAAAGGAAATTATCAATATAATATTATATCGGGTACATTAACTAACTATCCGAATAATAAAAAACCTCTTTTCCTTTTAGGTGAGTTTTCATATGGGCTTAGTCAAAAAATTACATCTTACAGTGCCATAAGAAAACGTGACAACAGACATAACTATTTATTAGGGCTATCTTTAGACTTAGGTATATTAGGCGGTTTAGCAACAGACATTAATTATGAAAAAAATAATAGCGATAAAATTAAATATCAATTTCGTTATCAAAAAAACATGCCGATAACACAAACTTACTTTACTTCTAGAGTATCTTTTTATCATTATTTAGATAATTTTTTATTAGAAAATAAGATAAAAAAAGATCACTCATTCTCTTTATCTAAAAATATTAATGAAATAGGTTATTTATCATTACACTACAATGATAAATCATATCATAAATCATCTAAAACATATGAAATAGGAACATCATTTTCATCTTCAATAAATAAAATAAACTATAATTTAAAATATAATTTTAAAAAAGAAAAAATATTTTCAGATCATTATTTTTCATTTAACTTTCAGATCCCGATAGGAAGCAATGCACATCATCATTGGATGAATAATCAAACAAATTATCAAGTAAATAATAAACGTTATTCAAACAATACAAACATTGGTGGTACATTACTGAATAATAATTTAGGATATTCAGTAAGCTATCAGCATACACATCATCCTAAAAGAAAATTTGATCAATTTTCTGTTCATACTCGCTATCAAAATAATTATCAATCTTACCTTTTCTCTGGAAATAAATCAGAAAATAATTACAATTTCAACCTTTCAGTTAATGGTGCATTATTACTTCATTCAGAAGGAATTACACTAACCCCTCGTTTAAGTAAGACCTTTGCATTAGTGAGTACACAAGGCATTACTGGTATTAAAACATCATTTTCGCCCAATTTAGAAACAGATATCTTTGGTAACTTAATTTTAAATAATATTACGCCTTATCGAATAAATAACATTAAACTCAATGCTACAACACTTCCTCAATCCGCTGAGACTGAATATTATAATAAAAATATTATTCCTACATTAGGCGCAATATCTAAAATTACTTTTCCAATAAAAATTGGTTATCGTATTCTTTTTAAGTCAATAACCCCCCTTCCTTTTGCGTCAAAAGTTACCGTGCTAGATAAAGAGAATAATATTATTTCTCAAGGATTAGTGACAGAAAACAATATTATTTTTCTTTCTGCCATTCCTGACAATGGGTTAATCAAAGTAAAATGGGGAGAAGATAAACAGTGTCAATTTAATTATAATTTGAGTTCCGATGAAACGAAAAAAAACCTGATAAAAAAAGAAGTTAATTGTCTTTAAGTAAAAATAAAGTATTAGATATGAAAAACAAAACACATTTCGTCTATTTAATTATAACTTTGCTCTATTCATCATTCTCATTTTCATCAATGCCAAGACGTGGTGATCACTATATTCCACAAAGCTGTGATATAGATTATATTTATGAAAATACAAGTGATAGATTTTCTATTAACGGAAATGATTTTTTATCGTATGAAGCAGGTGAATTAGCAAGCACAGATCCTCATATTATTCTTATTTCTATCAAAGATTGTTCTAAAAGTTACGGTGATGTTCGCTTAAAAATTGAAAATACCAGTATTGATCATATAACGGGTTATTTAAAAAATACGATTAATGACAATAATGCAAGCAGTAATATTGCTTTTCAATTATTGTACAATATGGAAGAAAGACCTATAAATCTCAATAAAGAGAGTGAGTTCACTGAAGAACTGATTGATGGAGAGGCTGAGTTTTGTTTTTTAGTTAACTATGTAAAAAAGGATAATATGCCACCAGCATCGGGCTATATAGAATCAAACATTCATTTTATTATGACAATAAATGATGATATTGTTGTTTTTAATGAGAAGGATTAATTAATAAGAAAAAGAAAGAAAAAAAGCACGATAAATAATGATAATAAATCGTGCTTTTACAATAAATAAAATGGAATTAAGTATCTACTTAAGGTTAAGTTACTTCTTTACCCATTTCCCATTGATCCCTTTAACAAATTCACCTTCGTTAGCTCTTGCCACTAATTTTTCACCCGCTAGGCGAGCAACAGATTCTGGTGTCACTTGATTAGTCTTAGCAATTTCAGCGTATTTTGCTTTTCTTGCTTGATTTATTTCATCTGCAAGTTGTTGTGCTTGCTTGTTATTAGTTTGCACAAGCTCAATATAACCACTAAAGGTTTCTCCTACCAATCCTTGTGATCTTGCTTCATCAAGCGTTAATGCTATGGCATTTGCACTACCTAAAGTTATCATTAGCGCAAAACTTAAGAGATATTTTTTATAATTCATCATTTATCCTTTAAAAAATGGCGCTGTTATTTTTTAACAGATCTTCTACTTGGCGATCTATTTTTACATTAATTTCATGTTCAATTTTTACATTCATATTAATGTTAATGGGCTTATCCGGTGTGGCGACTTCTAACCGAATACATCCTGTTAATGCTGATATTCCCATCATCAAAGCTGTTAGTAAGAATAGTTTTCTTAAGAATAATGGTTTCACTCTGACTCACTCCCTAAATCTGATAAGCTCTTTTCTAACCACTCTTCCAATTGTGAACCAAATCGTAAACTTCGCCATAATTGGAAGACATTTTCTTCATGTCGATAATTTAAATTAACTTTTCGACGTTTATCTTCTAGAGGATTCGTTCCATTAATTTCTGCCTCTAGCACTAACTCACCTAAATTACTTAAATTAACGCGCGTCCAAGAACGGCTGATCTCTAAATAGCGCAACCATGCCATAGCAACGCCTGCAGACATATTATTTTCATCAATAGAATCTACAAAATCCTTATCAAGTCTTAACGTTAAATAAGATGAATTAGCCAGCCAACCATCTTTAATAATCCATTGGTTATTATTAATAAAAAATGGAAATTCACCGCTCACTTTACCTGATGCCGCAAACTGCGTCACTTTTAACAAAGTAAAAAGATGACTTAATTGAATGTTATCAAGAGAAATAATCGCTGCATCATGTTGTGGAATGGTGAGTTTTGCCAATGAAATGGTTCCATCAAGCATGGCTACATTCACATTAGATAAAACTAACGGTTTATTTTCTGTTGCCGGATAAAAACCTTGAAGATCAGCCGTAATATCCGTCATATCAAAAAGATTGTTAACACGCTTTATCCGTAACTGGACAGGCTGTTTAACGCCTAATTGCCACTCGTTGCCATTTAAACGCCAAGGCAAAATAAAATCTAAACCTTCTAAAACACCATCTTTAAGCCACATTCCACCTTGTTTAACAACAAGATGCCCTCCTGCTATTAATCCTTGTTCTGGTGCAACAGAAAAGTCGGCTTGTGTGTAGAGTTCACCTTTATCAAGAGTGATCCCTAAACCTTCTGGCAAGAGCGATTGAAAAACATTAATAGGTTGTGAAGGCCAACGCATTTGCCCTCTTAACCTTGCGCCATCCCAACGCGTATTTATTGCAATAGGTCCTATATTGGGTTTAGCACTTAATTCGCCTTTTAGATTAAAATTAAAAGGTGATTCACCTCGAATAGTGGCAATAAAATCAGTCTTATCTAAAAAACCACCAGCAGGAAAATCAATACGTTGACTAGTTAATTTTATTTTTCCCCCAAATGTTGGTTTTTTCTCATCTCTTATCCATTGAAACGGGCTTTCTAAAGATAATCGAGGTGCAGTCATCGTAGTATGTTGATATTTTAAAACATCAAAACCTGTATTGAGTTTCTCAAAACTCACCACTTTATCAGCCCAATATCCCGTTCCTGCGATATCCCAACGTGCTTTTAAAGGCAATAAATCTCCTTCCCCCCAATAGCGCCATTGCCAAGTCCCATTATCAGGTAAAAAATCAACTGCCTTACCTTGAAAATGAATACGGTAATCTCCCCAAATAGTATCTTGAGCAACGACTATCGCATTTAAACGACCATTAAAACCTTTTGATGAAAGTGTGGTTCCCGCTAAAGGTAAACGAGCATCTGTGATGGTCAGCGTTTCAGTGAGTGGTCCTTTAAAACGAAATAAAGAGCCAGATTGAAATTCAACAGTAGGATCTGTCAACATGCCTGTGACTTTAACAGGTAATTGCGCACTGGCTTGCATTAATTCTTTATTAACAATACCCGTGATTTGAATAGGAATTTGAGCATCTAACCAATTTACTGCGGTTTCAGGGATCGATATTACTAAATTTCCTTTCCCCGCTTTGCCTTCTGTCATCACGTTTAATCGTGCTGTTAATCTTAAGTCAGTCAATCCTTTTTGCCATTGGGTAATATTAATATTTACACCGCCTCGCAAAGGTTGATCTAATCCAAACCATTCCCAACGACCTTGCTCAATGGCAATAGTTTCAGATGTAACAGTCCACGGTAATAAAGCCAACGCGTGACCACCTCCTTGTTCTGCAACTGAAATAGTGCCAGATTGTCCTATCCATTCAAGAATAAACACTAAAGGGTGAGCATAATGAGAGGTTAATAATGTTGCATTAACTGAACCCTTTTCGGGTAATGACGCTATATCTAGAGGAAGTGCTATTTCAGCAGCAAGTTCAATATTATTATCATCAGGTAAATTCACTTTAAACTGTTTAATATCAAGCCACTGATTATCTCTAATAAAAATACCAAGTTGAGCATTTTTTCCTTGGTAAGAGATAAATCGTCCATTGTTTTGTGTTTTTAGCTGTAATGTACCTTGGTAGCGAGCATTTTCTTTTAAGAATACATTGTCAATATTGACTGATAGATGAGGTATTGAAGCCAGTAGTGAATTTATCTCAAGAGGAACGGTTGCCGTTTCTTCTTGCTTACTGACAGGCATCATTGAAAAACATTTTTCATCAATGGCAAGTTGCTGGCTATTAAATTGCAGCTTATCAAGCTGTTCTTTTTGATAGGAGAAAACAAAGTTATCAAGAGACGCTAAAGTGCAACTCGCTGTTTTTAATTCGATGTTTTCAATTGAAACACCCATACGCTGTAACTTAGGCTGTGATAAAGAAAGTGTTACACCTTCAGGTAAGTAATAATGAGCAACAACAGGTAGCCAATGAGGAATAGATACCCATAAAGCAGTGCCTATTAGACCTGTGCCTAATAGTATCGTCCCTGTCCATTTGATTGTTTTTCTTAACAACACATCATATTCCTTTTAAACAAACCTGAATTATCCACTTACCGCGTCAAATTGTTTTATAATAATAGTATTAATTTCTTTCTTCTTGGGGTTGGATAATTCTTGTTTTTCCAGCCTCTGAATAAAAATTTAATCTAGAGCCGAGAAAACTGGATGAAAATCGTTTCCTATAGTACTAAACATTATGATCGTAAGCACATGGAATGGGTCAATCAACATAATGGATATCATTATGATATTGAATATTTCGATTTTAATTTAACAAAACAAACCGCAAAAAATGCCGTTGGCGCTGATGCTGTCTGTATTTTCGTCAATGACGATGCAAACCGTGCAGTTTTGCAAGAGCTTGCTAGCCTTAATATACGCATTCTCGCATTACGCTGCGCGGGCTTTAATAATGTTGATTTAGAAGCTGCTGCTGAATTAGGCATAACGGTTGTCCGTGTTCCTGCTTACTCGCCAGAGGCTATTGCCGAGCATACTGTTGGTATGATGCTGTCACTTAATCGTCGTATACACAGAGCTTATCAACGTACTCGTGATGCTAACTTCTCATTAGAAGGCTTAACTGGCTTTAATATGCATAATCGCACTGCCGGTATTATTGGTACAGGTAAAATAGGATTAGCGACATTACGCATATTAAAAGGCTTTGGCATGAAGTTACTTGCTTATGATCCTTATCCAAATCAAGCCGTACTTGATTTAGGTGCCGAATATGTTGATTTGGCGACAATTTATGCAAATTCTGATGTAATTTCATTACATTGCCCATTAACAGCAAATAATCATTATCTATTAAATGAAGCTGCTTTTTCACAAATGAAAGATGGTGTGATGATTATTAACACCAGCCGTGGTGCATTAATTGACTCTGCAGCTGCAATTAATGCGTTGAAGCAAGGTAAAATTGGTGCGCTGGGAATGGACGTTTATGAAAATGAACGCGATCTTTTCTTTGAAGATAAATCAAATGACGTTATTCAAGATGATATTTTCCGTCGTCTTTCTTCTTGTCATAACGTGTTGTTTACTGGGCATCAAGCATTCTTAACAGAAGAAGCCTTAATCAGTATTAGTGAAACAACCCTGCACAACATTAAAGAGATTGCTTCAGGCAATGAGTGCGTTAATCAGATCAAAGCTTAATTCTAAGCATTAAGAGCAAATATCATAAAAAGCCCCCTTCGCCTAGATTAGCCAAGGGGGCTTCTTTTATTTATCGTTGATACAACACTTATTTTTCTTGAGTATCAATAGCTGCTGTTGATTTCGTTGAATCGAAACGTGAGAGGGTTTCGTTCTCTTCATCTACTTTAAATTGTGAAACCAATTTAGCTAATTGGTGAGCTTCATCATCCATATTTGCTGTAATAGCTGCTGATTCTTCAACCAATGCTGCATTTTGCTGAGTCACGGTGTCCATTTCACTGACAGCTAATGCGATTTGGTTAATCCCCATGCTTTGTTCATTAGAAGCAAGGGCAATCTGTTGCATGAAATCATTTACCTGATTAATAGTTGTAACGATCTCTGACATCGAACGTCCAGCTTGAGCAACCTGTTGCGAACCTACATGCACTTTATTAACAGAGTGCGTAATCAAGTCATTGATCTCTTTTGCGGCTTCAGCACTACGACTCGCTAAATTACGCACTTCAGACGCAACAACGGTAAATCCTCTACCTTGCTCACCCGCTCTTGCCGCTTCAACAGCCGCATTCAATGACAAAATATTCGTTTGATTGGCAATGCTGTTAATAATGTCATTGATATCTGCAATTTTTTTCGCACTTTCAGAGATTGAAGACATGGTTTCAACCACGCTATCCATCACATTTTCGCCATTTTGAGCAGATGCCGTTGCTGTTAGCGCTAATTTGCTGGCCTCGCGCGAGTTATCCGCATTTTTCTCAACCGTTGTTTTAATTTGCTCCATGCTCGCAACAGTTTCTTGTAATGCGCTCGCTTGCTCCTCAGTACGGGAAGATAAATCGGTATTTCCTGTCGCGATTTCGCTTGCGCTAACACTGATAGTATTAACGGCATTTTTTACGGAAGAGATCATATGGCTTAATGAATTTTTCATCTTATTCATTTCATTGAATAACTGACCAAATTCATTAGTACCGTGATTCTCTACACGCATACTTAAATCGCCTTGGCTCATCTTACTAAAGATATTGATTAAGATTTTAATATTGCCAATAAACGTATGAGAGAACCAACGTAATATGAAGATAAATAAGAGAATAACGATAGTGCCAGTAGAAATCGACACTAACATCAAGCGTTCTTGAGATGTTTTTGCAATATCGATATAGCTATTCTCAATGCCATTAGCAACAGCATAATATTGCATAGTAATATCATTTAGCTCATCCATTTTAACACTGGCAGAGTGTGTTGTTAGCTCACCTTTACGCAGTCTATCTAGTGCGCCAGTGAAGATATCCAGCAGTTCATCAAACCGCTTTGTCATATCATCGGCCAATTCTCTCCCTTCTTGGGTGAGTTTTTCCGTATCTGACCAACGATGGATCTCTTCACGCGTTATTTCAATATATTCCGCAGTTTGGTGAAAGTATTTTGCTGAGGGTTTTTCATTAACGCGTAATTGTCCATCTAACCCATTAATATTTGCCCTGATCACCGCCATTTGATATCGCGCTTTGCCCATAAGTAACATTTGCTGACTTAGGCTATTTGATGAAACGAAATTATTGTAGGATCGAGTGGAAGCATCATAACTAAAATAAATAATGCTCATAATCAACGCAAATAAAATGGCCAGCATAACCTTAACGGTCTTTTCTATACTGATATTTTTAAACATGGTCATATTCCATCAAAATATACAGAGTTTGTTATCTGTACATTTGTAAGATATCAGAATGCACTCTTTCTCTGATAAAGAGCATATTCCCTGGTGTCAATAAAATAAGGCTAAGATTTATTCATTAGAATATAAAGGCACGTAGGATCTACCTTTGTTTATAATGTCGGTAATAATGAGGGAAAACTTTAGAGTGTAGAGAAAAGCATTTTTCATTTATGAAATAAACGATTGTTTTAGCCACCAAGATACAAATTAACTATATAATATCCCGCAATGAAGGTGATTTTACTCAGAAAAAGATAATTTATTAATTATTTTTTAGTTTTTGTGATTTTATTTATACATTTTCATCTTAAGTTTTAATAGGTATGTTTACCTATTAACATTAATTTATTTAATTTTGAAGTCAATTTATAGTGAGTTTTAAACGTGTTTTATTTCCAATAAAAATAAAGCAGTTTCCAAAAACTGCTTTTATTGTTTATTTATTATGAGTAATTTAGCTTTATTAAGAAATTTAAATAATTTTTTCTATTAATAGTTTTTCAGTTAGTTCAATAAGTCTTATCACATTTAATGGGGTTTCTATTTTTTTAACTTCTTCCAAAGAAAGCCATTGGAAAGATTTATTTGTTAATTGGCTATTTTTTAACGGTTTACAAAGATAAATCATATCGATGTGATAATGAAATCCTTGTTTTTTATCGTGGATGGGTTCTTTTAAAATGGCGAGAGGTTTTACAAGCTCAATAACATCATTGTTATTTAGGTTAAGGCTAAATTCAGGTTGATAGCAAAGGCACTCACACAGTAAACCTGTTTCTTCTTCTATTTCTCTTAATACGGCATTTTGTGGCTCTTCATTTTCTTCTATATGACCACCTGGTGGTAACCAACAACCTATTTTAGAATGTAAATGGAGAAGGAATTTGCCCTGCTCATTGAATACAATGCCCGTTGCGGTGAAATGACTTTTAGGCATTTCTATTACCATAATATTCTGATCCTTTACTCTATTTATTTTTATCCAATGTACATCACATCTATCATTATTTTTGTGCTATTTATGGTCTTTCGCACTTATTGAAGATTGTTTTATTCCCATTAAAAAATCAGAAAATATCTTTTTAAAATCCTTACAAGCATTTTCAGGTAATGTTGCTTCATTTTTTAAATTAATCGCAATATGCGTGACAAATCCATAAACTAAATTCACAACGATATCAGGAGAATAAGTGCAAATTTCTTGTTTATCATAAAGAGTATCTACACATTTTCTAATTCTAGGGATAAGAATTTGTGAATCAATTTCATCCCATTCCTTCCAACCCAGAACAGAAATTATTTCTTGTAAGGGAATAAGCTTATCTTTATGTTGATAAATATGATCAACACAGAGACTAAAAATAGCTTCTAGCTCTTGCCACTGATCATCATAAGTAGGAATTTGAACCAGTTTTTCGACAACTTTATCAACCTGAAAAAGATAGCACTCTTTTAATAGCGCTTTCTTATTACTAAAGTGGTGATAAAAAGCCCCTTTGGTTACTCTTGCATGACGTGATATTTCATCAACGGAAACATCACAATAGTTCTGATTTATAAATAGTTCTTGTGCCGCTTCACGTAACGCAGCGCGTGTTTGCTCTGAATTCTCTTGTTGCCGTGATTTTATTTTCATGATAAAACCCTTAAAACATACCATAAGTATGTAATAATATATGGGTATCAGTTTTGTGTAAACTGAACAAAATATTTTCAGGAAATTATCATGTCATCTCAGTACAATGGGCTTATCCCCTCCAATACCTTATCCTCATTTAATATAGAAATTATCAAAGAACTCCTTCTCTGGATTGAGGTAAATCTGGAAAAACCGTTGTTACTTGATGATGTGGCAATTAAATCCGGTTATACAAAGTGGCACTTACAACGTGTATTTAAGCAAGCAACAGGGTTAACACTGGCTTCGTATATTCGAGGAAGACGCTTAACAAAAGCGGCAACAGAATTACGTTTAACTAAATTACCCATTCTGACTGTGGCACTGCGTTATCAGTTTGACTCTCAGCAATCATTTACTCGTCGTTTTAAAGCCACATTTGGTGTAACACCTACGGAATATCGTAAACTTGATAATCTTTGTGGTGATAACTTTCAGCCCCCTATCAATTTTGATGTTGTTGATTTGCCTATTCCTAAAATTATGGAATTACCTGAAAGTTATGTTTATGGGATGCAATATCAGTATTTTTGCTCTATCGAAGATATCGGCAAATTACATGAAGATATTCGTCACCAATTTTGGAATGATTTTTTACTGTATACGGATAAAAACTTTACAGAAAGTACAGTGCTTATCTCATACCAACCCAATACATTACGTAAAAATAAAATCCAGATTGATTATGAAATTGGGCTAAATAGCTTAGATCATTTTACAAAAACCAGTGGTTTTAGAAAAAGAATGATTGAGGCAGGACGTTATGTCAGATTCCAATTTAAAGGAACGCTGGAAGAATATAAGCAGTTTGCAATGAAAATTTATTTTTATACGCTACCTGCATTAGGTTTATGCCGCCGCTCAGGGGCTGATATTGAAAGATATGTCAGTATAGAAACGGATGTTGATTTAATGGAATTACCAAAAACTTTAGAAATTGATTATTTCGTTCCCATTCATTAATGATCCTAAAATAGCCTGAGTTTTCAGGCTATTTTATTCAGTGTAGATTAATTTTATCGCAATTATCTGTACGATAAATTTTTCATCGCTTGTTTCTATACAATAACTCACTAAATTAGCTGTTTACTTATTATTAAAATAAAATTTCTTATTACCTCCCAACAAAAACAAATCAGGTGATCATGCGCATTTCACGTCTATTTTTACTCTTTATTATTTTGCTTTCTTCTTTTGCAAGTTATGCAGAAATATCGACACATCTACTCGCACGAAAAGATGGTAGTGAAATTAGCTATTACTTGGATAAACGAGCTGAAAAAAATCAAACTCTATTAGTGTTAATGCAAGGCTCTGACTGTAACAGCATTAAAAATAATATGTTTATCCAAGAAACTTTTGGTCAGTGGTTACCAAATAGTGATGTTTTAATGGTGGAAAAATACGGTATTACTGCCCTATTACCTTATTCACAATATGAAGGTGAACGTGTTGATTGCCCTGAAAGCTATAAACGTCATGATAATCCCAAGCAACGAACTGAAGACTATGAGGCGGTATTAGATAAATTATCCTCACAGTATCCGAATATTATTTTAATTGGTGGCAGTGAAGGTGCCACGATGGTGCATTTAGTGGTCACTAAGCGTAATGATATTAAAGCTGCTATTGCGCTAAATGGCGGGGGTCGTTTTTTTCTTGATGATGTTCTTTATAATATCCGTCATACCACACCGAAAGAACATGTTGAAGATGCTCTAAATGGCTTTCAGCAATTTGCTGACGCAATAAAAAATAATCAAATAGATGATGAACAATTTATAAGCGAACACAGTAAAATATGGTGGCAACAATTTTTTACTATCGATTTACTTAAAGTGATTAAAAGTAATCACCACACCCCTGTATTAATTATTCAGACACTTAATGACACCAATGTAAATGTCGATGCATTTTATCAGCTAAGCCAAGATATCAATCAGCCTAATGTGAAATTCATTAAATACAATAAGTTAGATCATGGATTTTATAATGAGCAAGGCGAGCGTTTAACAAATGAAATAATCCATGATATACAGCATTGGTACTCTCAATATGCGAAATAATTTTATCTTTTTTATTGGGTCGCATTCTTATTATCCTATACTTAAATAGTAATAAATTTGCTTACTAACTGATTTAAAGCAGGATCTTTATATCGTTAATTCTGTATAATAATTATTATTCACTCTTTTAAGTTTGGGATAAGAATGGAAAGCACGACTGCACTTTTACGTCTTGATAAAATAAGTTATCGAGTCGATAACAAAACCATCCTTGATGATATCAATTTTGAACTTCAACCTTCTGAATTTAAACTTATCACAGGACCTTCAGGTTGTGGTAAAAGTACCTTACTCAAAATTATTGCTTCTCTATTGTCACCGACTAAGGGTTCAATTTTCTTTGAAAATAAAGATTATTTGACGCTGTCGCCCGAAGAATATCGTCAACAAGTTTCTTATTGCACTCAAACACCAATGTTATTTGGTGAAACTGTTTACGATAACCTTAAATTTCCTTATTTCTTACGAAAACTCTCAGTGGATGATAAGAAACTGATACATGATTTGGATTATTTTTGTTTACCAGAATCCATTATGAAAAAAGGAATTAATGAACTTTCTGGCGGTGAAAAACAGCGTATTTCACTGATAAGAAATCTGCAATTTATGCCAAAAATCTTATTACTTGATGAGATAACAAGTGCATTAGATGAAGATAATAAAACAAAAGTGAATGATGTTATTCACCACTATGTTAAAGATCAAAACATTGCCGTGTTGTGGGTTACTCACGATCAAAATGAAATAAAACATGCTGATGATGTGATCTTATTACCTTCTCACAATAATGCCTGACCTTTTATTTCTTTATCAGTCACCCTTTTGTTATGAGCGAACATAATACTATGAACGAACATACGATAAGCAATGAATCTCTGATTTTCTCGCTTTTATTAGTTCTCGTGGCTATTTTTATTAGTCGCAAAGAAAAACTAGCTTTAGAAAAAGATATTATTTGGAGTACAGCAAGAGCCATTGTTCAACTATTAATTGTTGGCTATGTCTTGACCTATATTTTCCATGTTGACCATTTTATTCTCACCTTCTTAATGGTGTTATTTATCTGCTATAACGCAGCTCATAATGCCAAAAAGCGGAGTAAATACGTTAAAGATATTTTTCTGATCTCTTTTACTGCTATTACAACTGGGGCATTATTAACTTTAACTATTTTATTACTCACCAGTTCCATTGCTTTTACGCCAATTCAAATTATTCCTATTACGGGGATGATTGCCGGTAATGCAATGATAGCAACAGGGCTTTGTTATAATAATTTGGGTCAGCGTTTTCAAAATCAACAACAGCAATTGCAAGAGATGCTAAGCCTTGGTGCAACACCTAAATTGGCTTCAATGAGTATTATTCGAGATAGCATTAAATCTTCATTGATCCCAACCGTTGATGCAGCAAAAACAGTGGGTATTGTGAGTTTACCAGGCATGATGTCAGGGCTTATTTTTGCCGGTGTTGATCCACTACAAGCCGTTAAATATCAAATTATGGTGACTTTTATGTTGATGGCAACCGCCAGCATCTCAACCATTATTGCTTGCTATTTAACCTATAAGAAGTTTTTTAATCAGCGCCACCAGCTTATTAATTTTGAAAACCCCCAGCTATAGCGATTTAACTATATTGATAAAGGTTGATAAAGGTCACTCAATTAAGTGACCTTTTTTATTACTGACTAAGAAACCGGTTTAAAATCTTATTTTAATACCGTGCATCCCATTTTTTTGACTAACTCACCAGATTGCAATTTCACATCTTGAGCACTTTCAGGTAGCTGACTCCAGAGTGTTAAACCTGTACGAGCTTCCACTTCTGCCGCTGTTACTTGGAATTCACAGAAATTTGCTTTTTTCGGTGTTTGTTGATCCATAATAAACGCTGCATAAGAGGCGTTTTCTGGTGAATCATTTAGAAAAATCACTTTAAAATAAGCACTTGGAATTGTGTGTTCTTTATCTGT
Source organism: Pseudomonadota bacterium (assembly GCA_023454395.1). Taxonomy (GTDB): domain Bacteria; phylum Pseudomonadota; class Gammaproteobacteria; order Enterobacterales; family Enterobacteriaceae; genus Proteus; species Proteus appendicitidis. The sequence goes on along the minus strand of JAEYFY010000129.1, from coordinate 4,170 downwards.
ATTTGGCAATTTACCCATATCTCTTTCATAGATAGGACCTGTAACTGTAAAGACTTTATGACCCTCATTTGCCAAATTACGTTCTTGATCTTCTAATCGCACCCACGCACCTTGGTTTAAATCTGCTTTTTGTGGGGTGATATTAGAAAGATAGTTAAGCGCATTCCAACCAGGTAATGCAGCTAATGAAGCTAAAGGTGCTTGATGACCACGGTCAACTTTTAATGTGGCATTGGCATTTTTGTAATCCGTTGGCGATAAGGTTTCATCATTGCCTAAAGCCGGATCTTTTTTCCAGTTACGCGCTTTACCACTGCCAATGCTGTCTTTAGTCACTAAATAAGCCACCCAGTCTGCAAACTTGGTTTCGCTATTATTATTTAATGTATAAACATCGCGTTGAATAGTGGTTTCACTGCCGCCTAATGGACAACCAATACCACAGTTTTCATCATTCATTGCACGCATTGAAGTATCACGCGCAACAGCAGATGGTTGAGTAACAAGATCTGGTTCTACTGTCACCTCTGAATTGGCATAGCTAGTTGAAACCATAAGCAGTGATAAAACAATTGGGATAATACGTTTCATATAAAATTCCTTTTTATAAAATAAAGAAACAAAAAAACTCGCCGAAGCGAGTTTTAATGTTTTAGATAAGAGAAAATCCATTCTTCTCTTTTTTAATGAATTCTGGTAATAAACGATAAAAAACGCATCGATTTAATATTGATGTACTTTTTAATAACTGAATATGACTCAGAATTTTGCTACAAAATATGGCGGGAGTTTTTACAGCGCTAGAATGCAAAAAACCCCGCATCAGCGAGGCATTTATTCATCTAGTTGGTGAAATTCAAATCTCCCACCATGGAAATAATCATGTCCTACATTTCCCATCACGTCAATAATTTTTCTTAAAAATATTTTTTGATAAAAACTTTTTCTCTTGTTGGCATTAAATCAGGGATTTTTTAGCATTGATATAATATCAACCTGTATAGTTAACATCCCATCGTTTTTCTAAACTTTCGCGTAATTCAAAGGTAAGCGAAATCACCACATTTTCACCAACGTAAGGATATCTGGCGATAAAAACAACCTGATTATTATTCGGTAATTCAAAGACTTCTGCTTCACCTAAATGAAGTGACATCACAATGTTCTTTTTAGCAAAGCGGATCGGTTTTCCATAATGAGCATGTAGCCACTCTTGCGTCATTAATGGCTGTAGTCCGAAAGGAAGTGCATGGGGAAAATGAAATTGATTTGTTTTTTTATCAAATAGCGTCAGTGTGATTTCACTTAAACCAACGCCATACGGCTCAAAATATAAGTGAAGAGATTCTTTTTTCATCGCCAAACTACCATTTTTGGGTTTGGACTTATAAGGAATTAAATTTTTATCGTAAACATCTTGATATTTCTTTCCTAATTGAGCAATCAGCCCAGCAATATCTATTGTCATTACTTAGATCCCTTAACAAAAAGCGCCTATAAAGGCGCTTTTTAATGAAAATAAGAAATTAACCACGTCCTTTTGGACGATTAAGAATATGATCTTCCCAATCTTCAACTTCTGTTTCTGGCACTGCAATATATCTTACAGAAATATTGCCTTGGTGCATTTTTGCTTTATTACCCGCAATAAGTGGATGCCAACTTTGTAACGTTTTGCCTTCTGCTAACAGACGATATGCACACGTCATTGGTAGCCACTCAAATGTCGGTAAATTATACCGTGTAAGCTTGATACAATCTGGCTCATAACGGAAACGATCTTCGTAATTACTGCATTGGCAAGTTTTAATATTTAGCTGATTACAAGCGACATTGGTAAAATATATCTCATCAGTATCATCATCCATTAACTTGTGTAAACAACACTGCCCACACCCGTCACAGAGCGATTCCCACTCATCATCACTCATTTCATCTAATGTTTTAGTCTGCCAAAAAGCCTGTGTCATCTCTACGTTATTACCTTATTGCTCATCTAATACGAATTAAATAACCCGCGTTGTCAACTGATGCTCATTAACACTTAATACCAACATATCACCTGATTCTAGAGGACCAACACCTTCAGGTGTCCCCGTTAAAATCACATCACCAGGACGTAGGGTAAAAAAGCGAGACATATAGCTGATAAGGGGTAAAACAGGAGTTAGCATATCACGACTGTTACCCTGCTGACGAATCTCGTCATTAACACGTAACATTAAATCCGCATTTTGCGGGTCGCCAAATGAATTGACCGGGATAAAACCTGATAATGGCGCAGAGCCATCGAACGCTTTACTTTTTTCCCATGGTTGCCCTGCTTTTTTCAATTTACCTTGTAAATCACGTAATGTGAGATCAAGACCAAGACCGAAACCCGCAATTGCACGATCAACTCTATCTTCATTAGCTTGCTTAAGTGGCTGACCAATAAGTACTGCTAATTCAATTTCGTGATGAACCGCTCCCATATCTTTAGGGATAGCAATAGGTTGGCGAATATCACACATAGCTGTTTCTGGTTTGATAAAAATCACAGGCTCTTCGGAGCGAACGGACCCCATCTCTTTAATGTGATTAGCATAGTTACTCCCAACACAAATCACTTTATTGACAGGAAAATCAAGTAACGCACCTTCCCAATCACGATGTTGATACATAATGTGTTCCTTTTAGGTAAATTGCTGTGTTTTATTTCACTGTAAAAATGCAATTAGCTCGCGTTAGGCAGTGAATTTATTTTATTAGCAACGCCATCAGCCATTGTGACAATGCTGAGAGCAAAAAAGTAAGAGCTGTTCCAATGCATAATCGTACGGAAGTTCTGTGTTACTAAATAGCTTCTGTGCAAATCATCATCAGGAATAATTAACCATACCGGCATATCATCGTTCAATTGGCTATTGACTGGTAATTGAACACCCAATGCTTTCCATTGAGCGACCGTTTTTTTCTGTTCGGTCTTAATGCCTTCAAGCTGTTGGTTAAAATCTACCGATAAAGTAACCTGTTCTCCCCAAGGAAGTCCACTTCTCCAGCCTTCAGTCGCTAAATAGTTAGCTGCCGAAGCAAATGCGTCTTCTTGAGTATTCCAAATATCGATTTTTCCATCGCCATTGCCATCTGCGGCATAAGTTAGGAAGGAAGATGGCATAAACTGAGTTTGTCCCATAGCGCCCGCCCAAGAGCCTTTGAGGCGTTGTCCTTGAGGGATGTGTCCTTCTTCAATAATCTCTAATGCTGCCATCAATTGACGCGCAAAGAGTTCTTCTCGACGCCCTTCAAACGCAAGCGTTGCAAGTGCAGAGACAACATCTTCTTTGCCTTGCACCTTACCAAAGCCACTCTCAAGTCCCCATAACGCAACAATATAGTTTGCAGGTACACCATATTTGTTGCTGATTTGTTCTAGGGTATCTTGATTCTCTTGGTAAAGCTTAGCACCTTGGTTTAAACGACCATTGGTAACAATGCGTGGTAAATAAACATCGAGTGTTATTTTCTTTTCCGGTTGATTACGGTCTGATTTAATAACTCGTTCAATAAAATGTGCTTCTGAAAAAGCAAAATCTATTGTTTCTTGTTTATATCCCAATTGAGCTGCTTTTAACTTTAATGCGTCAACATAAGCAGGAAATTGTGCAGAAGTACGAGTTTCTTTAGGAAACGCTTGTTCTAACGATGCAACATTCACTTGCTTCCATCGAGGCGTTTTTTGTGTTTCAACTGCCGTTGCCTCTGGTGCAGTAATTTGCCTTTCAGCCAACTTTTGTTGTCCATTAGTACACGCAGATAACATTAAACCGGAAACAATCACAGCGATGAATGAATATTTGAACATTTATGCTCCTTTTATCTCGATGATTTATTCAGTTTTTTCTGATTTTTTTAATTCATCTAAATAAGCATTTAACATACTTTCGACAGGTGGTGGAACTTGTAAGTAAAAACCCTGCTCAACTAATGCTTTTTTGACTTTTTCAATGTCAGCATGCGCTAAACGCTGTCTATCCGCGAGATTAAGCAACATTGAAAACTGTGGTTCGCCAAAACTTTGTAATAATTCGTCCGGAATTCGAGAGAAATCATCCTTTTTTTCGATGTATAAATAAGTTTGATCACGTTTGGTACTACGGTAAATTGCACAAATCATTTTCATTAAACTCT
>JAEYFY010000104.1 GCA_023454395.1 Pseudomonadota bacterium | reverse complement strand
ATGAAGCTGAAATCAGCGAAATCTTCTCAGGTCTTGAGAAAAACATCGTTCGTGCTCGCGTATTAGCTGGCGAACCACGTATTGATGGTCGTGAAAAAGACATGGTACGTGCATTAGACATTCGCACTGGCTTATTACCACGCACTCACGGTTCAGCACTGTTTACTCGTGGTGAAACTCAGGCTCTGGTAACTGCAACATTAGGTACTGCGCGTGATGCTCAAACTATCGATGACATCATGGGCGAGCACACTGATACATTCTTACTGCACTATAACTTCCCTCCATACTCTGTTGGTGAAACAGGCATGATGGGTTCACCAAAACGTCGCGAAATCGGTCATGGCCGTTTAGCAAAACGTGGTGTGTTAGCAGTAATGCCAACAATTGAAGAATTCCCATATACCGTTCGTGTGGTTTCTGAAATCACCGAATCAAATGGTTCATCTTCAATGGCATCTGTTTGTGGTGCTTCTTTAGCGCTGATGGATGCAGGTGTACCAATTAAAGAATCTGTTGCAGGTATTGCAATGGGCCTAGTGAAAGAAGGCGACAACTTTGTTGTTCTTTCTGATATTCTGGGTGATGAAGACCATTTAGGCGATATGGACTTTAAAGTTGCGGGTAGCCGTAACGGTGTCAGCGCATTACAAATGGATATCAAAATCGAAGGTATCACTCGCGAAATCATGCAAGTTGCATTAAACCAAGCGAAAAGCGCACGTCTACACATTTTAGGCGTAATGGAAGATGCAATTAGCCAACCTCGTGCTGATATTTCTGAATTCGCACCGCGCATTCACACTATCAAAATTAATCCAGACAAAATCAAAGACGTTATCGGTAAAGGCGGTTCTGTTATCCGTGCATTAACGGAAGAAACTGGCACAACTATCGAAATCGAAGATGATGGTACCGTGAAGATTGCTGCAACAAGTGGCGATCAAGCAAAACAAGCTATCGCACGTATCGAAGAGATTACTGCTGAAGTTGAAGTGGGTCGTATCTATAACGGTAAAGTAACTCGTATCGTTGATTTCGGTGCATTCGTTGCTATCGGTGGCGGCAAAGAAGGTCTGGTTCATATTTCTCAAATCGCAGACAAACGCGTTGAGAAAGTGAGTGACTACTTGGAAATGGGTCAAGAAGTTCCAGTTAAAGTATTGGAAATTGACCGTCAAGGCCGTATTCGCTTAAGCATGAAAGAAGCTCAAGCTAATCAGCAGGAAGCAACAGAAACTTCTTCTGAAGATTCTGCGAATTAATGATATTCTACTACCGATAACTAGACATAGGTATCGGTAGAGACTTATTATGATTGACAAGTAGGACGTCTAGAACGCTTTTTGTTGAAAGGTCTGACTTTGGGAGTGAGAAATGAAAACATTTCTGCGCAGTTGTTCTATTGCTGTTTTCATCTTTATTTCCGGATGCAGCACTAGTCCAGAGTGGCGTAAGAATGCGATTTTTGCTACACCATTGCAGCCTTCTTTACAACAAGAAGTGATATTGGCTCGTATAGAACAAATCCTAGCGAGCCGTTCATTAACCGAAGATGAATACGCACAGCTTTTATATGAGCGTGGTGTGCTGTATGATAGCCTCGGTTTACGAGCTTTAGCGCGTAATGATTTTTCAATGGCGCTATCAATTCGACCAGATATGCTAGAAATTTTTAATTTTCTAGGTATCTATTTTACGCAAGCAGCGAATTACGATGCTGCTTATGAAGCGTTTGATTCTGTTTTAGAGCTTGATCCAACTTACAATAATGCGCGTTTTAATCGTGGTATCGCGTTGTACTACGGTGGCCGATTGAAATTGGCGCAGGATGATCTGCAGGCGTTTTATCAGGTCGATCCAAATGATCCCATTCGTTCGCTTTGGTTATATCTTGTAGAAAAAGAGATAAACACTGATTTGGCTAAACAGCAGCTAAAACAGCGATACCAGCAAGCGAATAAAACGGGGCAATGGGGATGGAATATAGTTGAGTTTTATTTAGGCGATATTAATGAAAAAACATTAATGTTGAAACTAAATGAGGCTTCAACCGATAACACTTCGCTCGCTGAGCATCTTAGTGAAACTAACTTCTATTTAGGTAAGTATTACCTAAGTCTGGGGGACATGGATAGCGCTGAAGCGTTATTCAAGCTGACGGTTGCCAACAACGCACATAACTTTGTTGAGCACCGCTACGCATTGTTGGAATTAGCACTGTTAGGCCAACAAGAAGACCTAGCGGAATCGGACCAGCAATAGCTGACGAACATTTCTCTGATCAGTTTGAAAGCCATCATCTACATAGGATGAGGGCTTGTTTGTTCGTTTAATAATATAATTTGAGCCAGTTCACATTTTAGATGATAAAGACCGACAAACCATGCGGTATGTTATGTCAACTGGCTGCCATAATGAATGAGGCACAGTGACATGACTACTGAAACCGATATGACTTTTGCTGATCTAGGTTTATCAGCACCTATTTTGACTGCACTGAATGACTTAGGCTACGAGAAGCCTTCTCCAATTCAGCAACAATGTATTCCTTTCCTTTTAAACGGCAATGACGTTTTAGGTATGGCACAAACAGGTAGTGGTAAAACTGCCGCATTTAGCCTGCCATTATTACACAATCTTGATGAATCATTAAAAGCACCACAAATTTTAGTTTTAGCACCTACTCGTGAACTTGCGGTTCAGGTTGCTGAAGCTATTGAAGATTTTTCTAAGCATTTACCAAAAGTAAATGTTGTTGCACTGTATGGTGGTCAGCGTTACGACGTTCAATTACGTGCTTTACGTCAAGGTCCACAAGTTGTTGTGGGTACACCGGGTCGTTTATTAGACCATTTAAACCGTGGCACATTAGATTTATCTAAACTGAAAGGCTTAGTATTAGATGAAGCTGATGAAATGTTACGTATGGGCTTTATTGAAGATGTTGAAAACATTTTAAGTAAGATCCCAGCAGAACACCAAACTGCACTGTTCTCTGCAACAATGCCAGAAGCTATTCGTCGTATTACTCGTCGTTTTATGAACGATCCGAAAGAAGTACGTATTCAAAGTAGCGTAACAACACGTCCAGACATTAGCCAAAGCTATTGGATGACATTTGGCGCACGTAAAAACGAAGCGTTAATTCGTTTCTTAGAAGCTGAAGATTTTGATGCGGCAATTATTTTCGTTCGTACTAAAAACGCAACATTAGAAGTTGCTGAAGCTTTAGAACGTAATGGTTATAACAGCGCGGCGTTAAACGGTGATATGAACCAATCACTGCGTGAGCAAACATTAGAGCGTCTGAAAAATGGTCGTTTAGACATTTTAATCGCGACTGACGTTGCTGCTCGTGGTCTTGACGTTGACCGTATCAGCCTGGTTGTGAACTATGATATCCCAATGGATTCAGAATCTTACGTTCACCGTATTGGTCGTACAGGCCGTGCGGGTCGTGCGGGTCGTGCAATTTTATTCGTTGATAACCGTGAGCGTCGTTTACTGCGCAATATCGAACGTACAATGAAGATGACTATTCCTGAAGTAGAACTGCCAAATGCAGAGCTTATCAGCCAACGTCGTCAGGAAAAATTTGCACAGCAAAT
>JAEYFY010000091.1 GCA_023454395.1 Pseudomonadota bacterium | reverse complement strand
GTTTACAGATAGAAAACGAATGGTTAGATTGGAAAAGCAATAATAACATTGACTAGATAACATAGAGTGGATACACGGGAATGAATTATCAAAATGATGACCTTAAAATAACACAAATTAATGAACTTTTACCGCCAGTGGCTTTATTGGAAAAGTTTCCAGCGACTGATAATGCGGCTTTTACAGTTCGTCATGCCCGTGAAGCTATTCATCAAATCCTAGCAGGAAAAGATGATCGTCTATTAGTGGTAATTGGACCTTGTTCTATTCATGATCCGAAAGCTGCGCTGGAGTATGCACAACGTTTAAGTCTTATTAGAGAAGAGTTGAAAGACAAACTTGAAATTGTAATGCGTGTTTATTTTGAAAAACCGCGCACGACTGTAGGTTGGAAAGGCTTAATTAACGATCCTCATATGGATCATACTTTTGATATTAATGAAGGGTTACGTATTGCTCGTAATCTTTTATTAACGATTAATGATAGTGGCTTGCCAACGGCTGGCGAGTTCTTAGATATGATAACGCCTCAATACGTTGCTGATTTAATGAGTTGGGGGGCAATTGGCGCTCGTACGACAGAATCACAAGTTCACCGTGAGCTTTCATCTGGTCTATCTTGCCCTGTTGGTTTTAAAAATGGTACAGATGGCACCATTAAAGTGGCGATTGATGCGATTAATGCTGCGGGATCGCCACACTGTTTTCTTTCAGTGACTAAATGGGGGCATTCTGCGATTGTACGCACGGCAGGTAATGGTGATTGCCATATTATTTTACGTGGTGGTAAAGAGCCAAATTACAGCGCTGAACATGTTGCTAAGGTAAAAGAGGGGCTTAAAAAAGCCGGTTTACCACAAAACGTTATGGTCGATTTCAGTCACGCCAATAGTTGCAAAAAATTTGAGAAACAAATGGAAGTTGGTGCTGATATTTGCCAACAAATTAGCGCAGGTGAAAAAGCATTAATCGGCGTGATGATTGAAAGTCACTTAGTGGAAGGTAGTCAATCATTAGAAAGCGGTGAGCCTTTAGTTTATGGCAAAAGCATCACTGATGCATGTATTGGTTGGGATGATACCGAAACGCTATTACGCCAATTAGCAGATGCGGTAGTGACCCGTCGTAGTTAACTATCTATATTGGCTTAGCACTAAACTGTAATACTGTTGATAATAGATTCAACGGTATTTTTTTATGTAAGAATACAATAAATTAGTCTTGTATCTTTAGCCTATCAAGTCTAAATTTCGCGGGTTCAAATCCAAGGTTATACGACTTTTGATACCATTCACTCGCCTTTTCTCTGTCAGCAACAACACCTAGTCCTTTCTCATATAAATAACCAATGTTATAAATAGCTGAGGGATCATGATTTTCAGCGGCTTTTAAATAAAAAGTCATAGCTTTTTGATAACTCTGGTCAACACCTAAACCATGTTGATATGAATAAGCAATATTATTATTTGCTTTAATGTATCCGTTACTAGCAGCTTTTAAATACCATTCCATTGCTTGTTGATAATCTTGTGTGACACCCATTCCTTTTAAGTATAGAGTACCAATATTATTTTGAGCCATGCCAAATCCCTGAGCTGCAGATTTTAAATACCAACTCATAGATATTTTTATATCTTTTTCAACACCAAGCCCTTTGCTATAGATATAGGCAATATATGTTTGTGCTCGGGGATTATTTTTGTCTGCTGATTTTAATAACCATTCCATTGCTATCTCATAATCTTTAGGAAAAAATAGATCTCCTTTCATATAAAAGAAACCTATTTTTGCTTGAGATTCAGCATTATCATTGTAAGCCGACAATAAATAAAATTTTCTAGCTTTATTTTTATTATTTCTAGCAAAATAAATATCACCTAGATAGAGCTGATAATGTGACAGACTTTGTTCAAATAGAGTGGGAGAATGATTAATTATTTTATCTTTCTTAAACGTAAATGCAAAAAATATTATTGTAAACATAATGACAATAAATAGAATAGTAGCTATTTTTAATTTCATATTAATATTCATATTTTAATAAATATTTTGAATTTATAAATAATTGAATTACCTCAGATCCCATAATGACAATATATTAAACATTTAATAACTGGAAGTGATGATTTGATTTTAATTAATTAAAAACATTGAATTAAATATTCTACTTTTTATAGGAAATAAATAGTAATGTGAAAAAATTGGAGTTTTAAAATTTAATAAAAAAATACCGCTATTATTTTTAGCGGTATTTGTCATATAAACCTAAATAAATAGATTTAAGGTAAAATTATTTTGCTTTACCTTGGTTAGCAACAGCGGCTGCTTTTGCTGCGATTTCGTCAGCATTACCTAAGTAGTAACGTTTGATTGGTTTCATGTTTTCATCAAATTCGTAAACTAAAGGTACAGCTGTTGGGATATTCAGCTCAAGAATTTCATCTTCGCTCATGTTGTCTAGGTATTTAACCAGAGCGCGCAGTGAGTTACCGTGCGCAGCGATGATAACTTTCTCACCAGAAGCAACACGCGGTTTAATCACTTCTTCCCAGTATGGGGTTACACGATCGATAGTCAGCGCTAGGCTTTCGGTTAATGGCAGTTCTGCTGCAGTTAAAGATGCATAACGTGGATCTTTACCTGGGAAACGTTCATCATCTTTAGTTAATTCTGGTGGAGTGATTGCAAAACCACGACGCCATTGCTTAACTTGCTCGTCACCGTATTTTTCAGCGGTTTCAGCTTTGTTTAAGCCTTGCAGAGCGCCGTAATGACGTTCGTTTAATTTCCAGCTTTTTTCAACTGGCAGCCATTGTTGATCAACTTGATCAAGAATGTTCCACAGGGTGTGAATTGCGCGTTTCAGAACAGAAGTATATGCATAGTCAAAAGCAAAACCTTCAGCTTTCAGCAGTTTACCTGCTTCTTGCGCTTCATTACGGCCTTTTTCGGACAGCTCAACGTCAGTCCAGCCTGTAAAACGGTTTTCTTTGTTCCATACACTTTCACCGTGTCGAACTAGCACAAGCTTAGTTACTGCCATAGTTTAGACTCCTATAATTACTTTCTTAATATAAGTTTAA
>JAEYFY010000089.1 GCA_023454395.1 Pseudomonadota bacterium | reverse complement strand
AAGTTACAACAACATCTTCAAGGAACCAAGTCCGCTCGCCAACAAATTTAATCGCTAACCTTAAGCGTACGCCCAAAAGGGCTTGAGAAACATCGTTGGAGAGTTTTATGACAGATTTAACCGCTGCAGCGCGCCTTGCGCTGTCTTTGATGGATTTAACTACATTAAATGATGACGACACTGATGCGAAAGTGACAGCATTATGTCATCAGGCTAAAAGCCCAGAAGGCAATACAGCCGCTATTTGTATTTACCCACGTTTTATTCCGTTAGCACGTAAAGTGTTACGCGAACAGGGTACTCCAGACGTCCGTATCGCAACCGTAACTAACTTCCCTCATGGTAATGATGATTTAGATATCGCATTAGCAGAAACCAACGCGGCATTAGCTTATGGCGCAGATGAGGTTGACGTAGTTTTCCCTTACCGCGCATTAATGGCAGGTAACGAGCAAATCGGTTTTGATATCGTTAAAGCATGTAAAGAAGCGTGTACAGAAGCAGGTTCTTTACTGAAAGTCATTATTGAAACGGGTGAGCTGAAAGATCCTGCGCTTATCCGTAAAGCATCTGAAATTTCAATCAAAGCAGGTGCTGACTTTATTAAAACTTCCACAGGTAAAGTGCCTGTAAATGCAACACTGGAAAGCGCTGAGTTAATGATCCAAGTGATCCACGATATGGGTGTTGGCAAAGAAGTTGGTTTCAAACCAGCGGGTGGTGTACGTACCGCTGAAGAAGCTGCTCAATACCTTGCATTAGCTAACCGCATTATGGGTGACAACTGGGTTGATGCCCGTCACTTCCGCTTTGGTGCGTCAAGCCTGTTAGGTAATTTATTAGCCACTTTAGGTCATGGCGAACAAAAATCGTCTAGTGGTTACTAATCCATTCGTGAAATACGCCCACTTTTCATTATTGTGGGCGTTACCAATGCTATAAAACCAGGAGGTTGCAGTGTTTCTTGCCCAAGAAATTATTCGTAAAAAGCGTGATGGTCATCCTTTAACTGAGGAAGAAATTCGTTTTTTCATTAATGGCGTCAGAGATAATACTGTTTCTGAAGGTCAAATTGCTGCATTAGCAATGACTATTTATTTCCACGACATGACAATGCCAGAGCGTGTTGCTTTGACATTAGCTATGCGTGATTCCGGTACAGTACTGAACTGGAAAAGCCTCAATTTAAATGGCCCCATTGTTGATAAACACTCAACCGGTGGTGTGGGTGATGTAACGTCACTGATGTTAGGGCCAATGGTTGCTGCTTGTGGTGGTTATGTTCCTATGATTTCTGGTCGTGGATTAGGCCACACAGGTGGAACATTAGATAAGCTTGAAGCAATTCCGGGCTTTGATATTTTCCCTGATGATGAGAAATTCCGCGATATTATTCGCAATGTCGGTGTTGCTATTATCGGACAGACTAATTCATTAGCACCTGCTGACAAACGCTTTTATGCTACCCGTGATATTACTGCTACAGTTGATTCAATCCCGCTTATCACTGCTTCTATTTTAGGTAAAAAACTAGCTGAAGGCTTAGATGCATTAGTGATGGATGTTAAAGTTGGCTCAGGCGCCTTTATGCCGACTTATCAAAAATCTGAAGAGTTGGCGGAGTCAATTGTCCAAGTAGCAAATGGTGCTGGCTGTCAAACCACTGCACTGTTAACTGATATGAATGAAGTGTTAGCTTCTAGCGCAGGTAATGCGGTTGAAGTTCGTGAAGCGGTTCAATTCTTAACAGGCGAATATCGTAATCCACGTCTATTTGAAGTCACTATGGCGCTGTGTGTTGAAATGTTAGTATCAGGCCGTTTAGCGGATGATCGTCAACAAGCTCGTCAAAAACTACAAGATGTGTTGGATAACGGTAAAGCAGCAGAAGTCTTTGGTCGTATGGTTGCAGCACAGAAAGGTCCAACTGATTTTGTTGAAAACTACAATAAATACCTGCCAACTGCGGTATTAAGTAAACCTGTATTCGCTGAGAAAGCAGGATTCATCACAGAAATGGATACGCGCGCATTAGGTATGTCTGTTGTGACATTAGGTGGTGGTCGTCGTAAAGCGACTGATGCTATTGATTATAGTGTTGGTTTAAGCGACATCGCGGCACTTGGTGCTAAGATCAATACAGATACACCTTTAGCGATGATCCATGCTAACAGTGAAAAATCATGGCAAGAAGCTGCGGCTGAAGTCCGTAAAGCGATGGTAATTGGTGACAGCAAACGCGAAGCTTCACCAATGGTGTACCGCCAAATCAGCGAATAAGAACTCAATTACGATTTATAAGTGACATATCCGTAGTCTGCGGAGAATGACACAGGAGAGAGAATTATGAAACGTGTACATATCATGGTGTTAGATTCCTTCGGTATCGGTGCTGCCGGTGATGCGGAGAAATTCGGTGACCAAGGTTCAGACACTTTAGGGCATATCGCACAAGCGTTTGCTGACGGTAAAGCAGATAAAGACGGTCGTAAAGGTCCTCTTCATTTACCTAATCTTTGCCGTTTAGGTTTAGGTAAAGCTGCGGAAGAATCAACAGGCAAATTCCCTATCGGTTTGGACAAAAACGCAGAAATTATCGGTGCTTATGGCTACGCGAGTGAAATCTCTTCTGGTAAAGATACTCCGTCAGGCCACTGGGAAATCGCAGGTGTTCCTGTTCTGTTTGATTGGGGATACTTCAAAGAGCTGAAAAATTCATTCCCACAAGAACTGTTAGACAACATCGTTAAACGTGCAAAATTACCAGGATACTTAGGTAACTGTCACGCATCTGGTACAGTGATTTTAGATGAACTGGGTGAAGAGCATATGAAAACCGGTAAGCCGATTTTCTATACCTCTGCTGACTCTGTATTCCAAATTGCATGTCATGAAGAAACTTACGGTTTAGATGAATTATATGAGCTGTGTGAAATTGCTCGTGATGAACTAAACAAAGGCGATTACAACATTGGTCGTGTTATTGCGCGTCCATTTATCGGTGACAAACCGGGTAACTTCGCTCGTACAGGTAACCGTCATGATTTAGCGGTAGAGCCACCAGCACCAACTATGTTGAAAAAACTGGTTGATGAAAAACAAGGCCACGTTGTTTCTATCGGTAAAATTGCTGACATCTACGCAAACGTAGGTATCACTAAGAAAGTGAAAGCAACGGGTATT
>JAEYFY010000082.1 GCA_023454395.1 Pseudomonadota bacterium | reverse complement strand
GGGTGATTAATTTACCTGCTGTTTTACCAAAGTGTTCTTCAACAACTTCAGTGATATCTTCACCTGGGTTTTTACCTGATAACACAAAGCGGCACATACCACGGTGTGCAAAGAAGGTCATTGGGAACGCAAGTACTAACATGATAAGCAGAGGAATTAAACCACCAATCCCTGCGTTGATAGGTAAAAATAGAACACCAGCACCGATAGCCGTACCGTATAAACCTAACATCCATACTGTATCTGACTTACGCCATGTTTTGTAATCACCTTGGGTGTTACCCGACGCGATAGAACCAACTTTGGTTGTATCCATAATACTCTCCGAAATAACGCGGTAAAAAAATAATGAATAAAATAAGAGCGCGATTGTATTTCTTTTTAGAAATGAATCACTGCATAAATTTAATTATGAATAAATGAGTGCATTGAGTACCTGGTGTTATCTCAATATCTTCAATTACCACATACAAAATCTTTAAATTTCAAAAGAGTTAAACCCTTCCAAAATTTGAAAAAATATTCTATAAGTTTATATCTAGACTTAAGAGTTGCAGAATATAGTGTTTTTCAGGATAAACTACCGTGATCACCATCTCAAATGCTAAATATAACTAAAAAAGCTGAAAATGTAACATTTTTTATATTTTGTGTTTTTCGAGGCGGTTTTTAAAACATTTTGAAATAACTTTCCAATTTTAAAGTAAATACAAAATAAAGCTAAACACTTAAATATTCATATGTTAATGATTATTTTTGGGTGTTTTTATTAACTGGGAAATAAATGATTAAAATCAATTAGGTTATTTTTGTTTACAATTAAAACATTATATTAACCACGTATACGATTGAAATATAATGATAAATTATTTTCTTTAATTAATGTTTAAAACTAGACAAAAGAATATAGAAACGATGCAATATGATCATTTATTAATGAATTTCCTTTATTTTATGAAATGAATATAGCTATATTTCATTTATAAGTAGAATATTGTTTATAAATACGACAATGAATTTGTTAATAAATGAGTTTGGTAGGTTGCTATATAACGAATATAAAAGTTTCATTTTGATTAAAATAACAACATATTTATTTTTTGGACAAATACTATAATAGTAGAGAATATTTTTATTTATATATTAATATATTGAAGAAGGGCATTACTTAAGCTAAATATAAAAAAGACCACAATAAATGTGGTCTTTTTCGGTATAAGAAAGGTTATGCCTTTGTCCAACCCTTGCGAATAGGATAAGCAAAACAGAGTTGATAGAGCTGTTGTACCCATTTTTGGAGTATGTCTCCACCTTTAGACCAGAAGATCTGGCAAAGACCACAAGAAAGTAGAGCAACAATAAAGGCACCAATCATATCGATTGGCCAATGTACACCAAGATAGATACGCGACCAAGCAATCGCAAGCCCTAAACCGAGCATAATATAGCCAATACGTTTGCTGTTATGCCAAAAGAGATAAGCTAAAGCAATGGTGAAAACAAACGTACCATGGTTACTTGGGAATGATGGTGTTGCATCGTGATCAAGAAAATTGTAGCCAATGTTGGCTGCAAAAGGGCGCGCATGAGGCGCAATAGCACCAATCACCCAAGAGATAGAAAGTGCGATAGCTAAAGAGATAGCCGCTTTACATACCAATGTTCTGTGCTGGCTAAGATGTTTTTCATTACCCCATAACCAATAGAACACTAAAGATAACGGAAAAAGATAGACAAGGTACTTAGCAATAATTATCGCCATACCGATTTCTAAAGGAGATGCCGCAGGTGTTGCATTCATCATTGAAAATACGGCTAAATTGAATTGTTCCAGCAAAGTAGGCTCCATACATGTCGTACTGATAAGCGATGTTTATGATACATAATACGCAAGTTTTTAAGGGTAAATGAGGGAGTAATAGGGGTAAAGTGTTTTTTTCTTATTTAATTGTGCTTTTTTTAAAAGATTTGTCAGTTTTATAGCAAACTGAGTTAAAGCACTCTTAAAAAGAGTATTGCGCTTATGTTATTGCTCTCACATCGTTCTTTTTCTTATCTTCAACGAGGTATAACTTTATGTGGTTCCAGAAAAATATAGTCCTTAATGCACGACCAAGAGGATTTCACTTAATTACACAAGCATTGATTCAAGAATTACCGGAACTAAGACAATATAAAATTGGAATTGCTCATTTTTTTATTCAACATACATCGGCTTCATTAACGATTAATGAAAATGCTGATCCGACAGTACGAAGCGACTTTGAAAATTTCTTTAATCAAAGCGTAAAAGAGAACGAAGATTACTATCTTCACACTTATGAAGGCAGTGATGATATGCCCGCGCATATTAAAAGTAGCTTACTTGGGCAAAGTGTTACGGTTCCTATTAGTCAAGGTGAGCTGAATTTAGGAGTTTGGCAGGGAATTTATCTTGGTGAACATCGTAATCACGGTGGTAATCGTCGTATTATTGTGACATTGCAAGGTGAGTGTTACTAAATTTCAAGCAATAAAAAACCCGACAGTTATTTCACCAAAAGGGTTGAAACTATCGGGCTCCTCAATATTTGGGGACATCAAAGAAAAGCAGTGGCACTAATTCAGACTACGAGTTAGAAAGAAAGTTCGCTGGCTAATGAAAAAAAATAGAATTTTTTTGGGAAAAGAGTGAGAAGATAAAGAAAAGATGGGTGATGCAAAAAGAGAAAGCGCTAAAACATATTGATAAATAACCTGTTTTAGCGCTTTTGAATTAATTGTAGATGCCTAAATTTTCTTTAGCATAAGCTTCAAAATCTGTGCAACCACCAATGTGTTTCTCATCAATAAAAATTTGTGGCACAGTTTCAACAGGTTTACCGACAGTTTTAGATAAATCAGCTT
>JAEYFY010000461.1 GCA_023454395.1 Pseudomonadota bacterium | reverse complement strand
GACGGGCTTCACGGATACGTTCGATAACTGCTTCATTCGCTTGTTCGATAGTTGAGTACATATCTGCAATTCCTTATTTCAATTTCTTTAATATTTCAGCCAGTTTTTTATTGCCACCTGCGACAGGCGCCCACTGATAATGAACAACAGGGGTACCACTTGATTGCAGATCGTCTGCAAAGCTACGCAATCCTGCGTTGATCACAGAGATCCCGTTAAGCAGTGGCGACACTTCAGCATGTGCTTCTGCTGGATGTGGCTGGATTAATTCTTTGGCTAATAAAACGGCTTCTGGCAACGTATCCATCACAATAATGCCCGCTTCTTTTAGCTGTTTTTGCTGTTCGCTACGGTTTTGTGGATCGTCTTCAGTACCAGTGATAGTTGCGATAGTGATCAGTGGATTTGCTTCGCCACGTTTCTCATTCAGTTTTTTGATTTCCTGAATTAACGCGCCAGCTGGATCTTGAGTTGCGCCATAACCAATAACAAAATCAACCAGTAACACGCCCGCTTCGGTTTTATTGCTTAGCTCACTGATAAATTTGTTACGTGTAGATGGGTCAATCATTGGGTGTGGTTTACCCTGTGTATAGAAGTCATCACCCATATCGATAATTTTGTGACCATCAGCATCTAGCATCGTGCCTTGTTTATGCTCGTTATCGACTTCAACATTGAGTTTTTCAGATAACAACATGGCGCACTCAGCGGCTAACGTACCACCGGCATAAAGACCAATGATTTTCTTACCCGCTACTTTTGGTAATTCCGCGGCAATATCTTCAACACGAGCTAATTCAGCCGCAATACGTGCAGTTTCATCTAAAGTACGAGTGAAATAGATATTGTCGTCTTGGAATTTCTCAGGGGTTGTTCCTAAGAATTGAGCCACAATCGGTTTGTTATGGCGTTTCATCTCAGCAATGATTTTTTGACGAACTGCTGGTGCTGGTGGCTTAGAAACAAAAGCAATCACTCGAGTATTAGGATCAGCCGCCAGCATATTGATAGCAGTTATTGCACTGATACCACCAATTTGCTCTGTTAGATCACGACCACCTAAACCGATAGAGTGAGAAATACCTTGGCGTTGTAAAACAATTTGTGAGGTGATTTCTTGAATACCTGTACCTGATGCGCCCACAATACCTATTGAACCTTTAGGCGCAATATTTGCGAAAGCAAGAGGAGCACCGGCAATATTTGCCGTACCACAGTCAGGTCCCATCACAATCAGACCTTTGGCGGCTGCTTTTTCTTTTAATGCTTTTTCATCTGCGATAGAAACGTTGTCAGAGAACAACATAACGTTACAGCCATCTTCTAAACCGGTATCAGCTAATTCAGCCGCATATTCACCCGCAATAGAGATAAGTAACATATTGGCATTCGTACTTTTTTGTTTTGCGGTACGCCAGCTACGCACTGTCGTTAATTTGTTGCCACCTTTTTGACCACTGGCTATCTCTGCCAGTGCTTCTTCCAATGCCGTAGAAATCATATCGATAATGGAAGGATCGTCTGATTCCGCTTTAATCGAAACACAAATGTCATTTGGTGTTGCTTCGTTAAACATGTCATGCCAAAAACCGGTGACATCGAGAAGAGATTTATTCGCTGGTGTTCCCATCATGACGGAAATTTCTTCCACCTCTGGGGCTTCACTTAATTTTCGGGAAATAATCATCAGGCTTACTGAATCCTGAAAGCTCCCTTTTTTAATAAAAGCATGGATCATTATGATATCCTTAACGCATTTAATATATGTAACAGCACATATCTATTTGCATTTCGTTTTTTTGATAATAAGAAGCCTATTTGCTTAAGTTATTAAGCAATATAAATAAATGGTTTGATTTATTAATTTCTAATCTCTGCGTATAAACATACTGAAGAAATATCGAAATGTAGAGTGACAGAAGTCACACTTATTTATTGTAAAAAATTTTTATTTAATCGAACGATATTTATTAAATAAATTATGATGAGAAAAGTTTATTAATTTAAGAATAAAACCAAAAACCTCAGAGAAGGATTTAACGAATAAGAAACAATCACAAGGATATAAACTTCAAATAAAACAAAGACAATCAACTGTTAAGTTACAATTTTATAACATAGCGCAATAAATGATTATTATCAACAAATAAAAAAAGGCTATTTTTCTTTGTTAAATTTTTAAATTATCTTTTATTTTTAATTGCATTTAATTTTATAAAAAACAAAAAAAAGCCTTGTATTTAATAAGGCTTTTAAAATAGAAAGAATATTTAATATATGACTTAAGTTACTACTTAATAGCTTCAACTTTAATTTTTAATATCATATTATCAACCATCCCTTCTTTAACTAAAAAGTCTACGTCCCAATCCAAAAGTTTAATGGTTGTTTTAAAATTTCCCCCACAAACAGGTGCATTAAATAACTAAGGGCTGACGACGAGAACACGTCAAGGATAACCTACGATTTTCATTGTTAAACTTGAAGCAACTCGTAAAGCTGGATCAAGACCTTCACTAATTACAGCAACAGGACACGAGAGTTTAATGGTGCCAGTTAGGTGGTTTTGTGCTGAACAAATAACGTATCAGTTATTCAGCTATTGTTAATAACATTATAATCACATAGGTTAATAAAATTAAAACGACCTAAAATAATAACACAATCCTTTATAACATTATGAATTTAATATTATAAATGTGATACGAGATAAATTTACATACCATAATTATATTTTATTTCCACCTATCATTGAATTTAGTTTTTATTATTAACATTTAGTTATAATAAAAATAATTACAAAAACAACAATAAAAACATAAAGATAAATAATTACCCCGTATTTTAATAACATTAAGTTACATAAAATCTCTTATTTTAAAATTAAGTTAATAAATAATTTTATTTTTATGACACCAATCAATGAATATTTAATAATATGTTAATAAAATTAGCTTCAATAAAAATACTTATTAGCTTTACTTTTTACTTCCGATTATTTATTTAACCTGCAACCTAATGGAATAACCTGATGAATAAATTAACTCCATTACGACCTATACCGACATTAATCGCCGTTTCTATTACCCTTATTATCTGGTTTCTTATTCCCGTACCACAAGGGGTTGATCCCAATGCTTGGCATTTATTAGCGCTCTTTGTCGGCACTATTGCCGCCATTATTGGTAAAGCACTTCCTATCGGTGCTGTTTCTATTATTGCTATCGCATTAGTCGCTGTTACAGGTGTTACTAATCCTCATTCAACCAAAGCCGCTATCGGTGATGCATTAAGTGGATTTTCCAATGATCTTATATGGTTAATTGGTATTTCTATTATGGTATCCATGAGTCTAAATAAAACAGGGCTAGGCGCTAGAATTGGTTATTATTTTATTTCCCTTTTTGGTAAAAGAACCATTGGAATAGCCTATTCATTAGCAATTGCCGAAACAATATTAGCCCCTGTAACACCAAGTAATACCGCTCGTGGTGGTGGGATCATTCACCCAATTATGCGATCAATTTCAGATAGTTTTAACTCTAAGGCGGAAGATGGTACAAGTGGTAAAATAGGCCGCTACCTCTCTTTAGTGAACTACAATATAAATCCAATTACGTCTGCCATGTTTATTACAGCAACAGCGCCTAACCCGCTAATTGTTAGTTTAATTATTAGTGAAACAGATCCTACACATGAGCTTAGTTGGTCTATGTGGGCAATTGCAGCTTTTGTGCCAGCTATCGTTTCATTAATTTTAATGCCTATTGTTATCTATCTACTTTATAAGCCTGAAATAACTAGTACGCCAAATGCCCCTCATTTTGCCAAAGAGCGTTTAGCGCAATTAGGTCCTATTTCATTACCTGAGAAAATAACACTTGCCGTCTTTGCTTTATTATTAATTATGTGGGCAGGTGTCCCTGCATTATTATTTGGCGATGGGTTTAGTGTTAATGCAACAACAGCAGCCTTTATTGGTTTATCCATTTTATTATGTACAGGCGTTTTGAATTGGGATGATGTTTTAAAAAATAAAGGTGCATGGGATACCGTAGTTTGGTTCTCAGCCTTAGTCATGATGGCATCCTTCTTAGGAAAATTAGGATTAATTAAGTGGTTATCACTCAGTGTCGGCGCAAGTATTGATAGTATGGGAATAAGTTGGGTGAGTGGCATGGTGTTATTAGTGCTGATTTATGTTTATTCTCACTATTTCTTTGCCAGTACTACAGCCCATATTACCGCAATGTTTGCAGCTTTCTATGCCGCTGGTTTAGCCCTTGGCGCACCACCAATGTTATTAGGTCTTATTTTGGCATTCTCATCTTCATTAATGATGTCATTAACGCATTATGGTACAGGCACTGCGCCAATTATTTTCGGTTCAGGCTATGCCACATTGGGTGAATGGTGGAAAACAGGATTTGTGATGAGTGTAGTTAACCTCATTATTTGGATAACGCTCGGTAGTGTATGGTGGAAAGTGTTGGGATATTGGTAGAGCTTTAGTTCTTTAATTTTAATAGCAAAAGAGCAAGGTTTCCCTTGCTCTGATTTAATATCGGAGTGACTTATTTTACATTTCAGATTTAAATTCTAGCTTTAAATTCTGGTCTTGAATAATAAATACGTTTAAAACAATATGATTAATTTGAAAACCACTTCTTATTAACCTTAGTCAGCGACATTCTTATCTGGCATATAAGAGCCAATATTATAGGCTTCTAATTTTGGCGCTTTATCAGAATTAAGATCAAAATTAAATATCGTTATTGTGCCCGGTGTCGCGGGTAATAAAAACTCAGGAGACAGATTTAAAAACACTTTGCAGGCGGCACGAATAACACCACTATGCACAACCGCTAATAAATCACTGTCTTCTTTATGTACCCACCCTTGTAATGCCTCACCAATACGATCACAAAAATCAAACCAATTTTCACCTTTAGGTGGCGTATAGGTTCCTGCTCGCCAATTTTTGTATTTATCCGCATGGTGTCTTATGAGTTCTGGTTTTCGCTGTCCTGTCCATTCCCCCATATTTAACTCGCGCAGTAACGGCTCTTTAACGGCTTCGGGATGACCGACGATTTCTGCGGTTTGTACTGTTCGCCCTAAATCTGACGTAATAATCCTAGCGGGTGATAACAATCTAATGCTCTCTTTTATCGCCATTGCTTGATTAATGCCTTTTGGTGATAAACAAGAATTAGCATGTCCTTGTAAGCGTGATTCCATATTCCATAAGGTTTCACCATGTCTTAATAAAATTAGTCTCATTATTATTCCTTAATTTAATGGCTTAAAGACCATATCCAAGAATTTGGAACCAAGTGAATATCGCAATAGAAATTACCGATGCACCAACAAAACAGGTAATTAAT
>JAEYFY010000456.1 GCA_023454395.1 Pseudomonadota bacterium | reverse complement strand
CAGATAAAATGGTATCTGGTATGAGCAAACATTCTAACGATTTTATTTATATGCAGGATAATCCCTGTATGCATTGTGGTGCTTGTTGCGCCTATTTTAGAGTTTCGTTCTATTGGGCTGAAATGGTAAGTGGTGGAGGCGTGGTTCCGGATGAATTAACAGAACCATTAACGCCTTTTCTCTCTTGCATGAAAGGAACGAATTCTAAAAAACCCCGCTGTGACAAACTGGTTGGTGAAGTGGGAGAGTGTGTAAGCTGTTCTATCTATGAACAACGCCCTTCTCCTTGTCGTGAATTTCAACAATCTTGGGTAAATGGCATTCCTAATGAAGCTTGTGATCGTGCAAGAGCGGCTTATGGTTTGCCTCCATTAACTCACATCACCTTACCTCATAGCGCGTAAGACATCAGAGGGGTAAAGCCCCTCCTGATCATTTAGTACCATCCAACCTATTTTTTATAAAAAATAAAATAACAGCACAAAAAAATCATTATTAAATAATACGTTAGTTTGACTTTATTTTTAAATAACCTAGTATATAAGGTAATGAATTAATAACGTGTGTTTAGTGAGGTTTTTTATTTAAAAATAGTCAAAAAGTTGGAGGGCATTATGATCAGTAGCTCTTTTTTTATCCTTTTCCTTTCTTTTATCTGTTCGACGGCTGTCGTTAGTATGTTACTCGGTGGCTTAGAGGAATGATTATGAATATTTCTGATGAAAATATTCTTTCCCAGAAATAGTGCCCATACTTTGCATAACATCAGTATGGGCATTATTTTATTTATCGCTTAAATGTTAGATTTATTTTTATTGTTATTATTTTTATTCTATTTTTTATAAAAAATTAAATACCTCAAATTTTTCTCGTTTACCTCTTTAGTAGGTAAAGTGCCCTGTTATTTTCCATGAAAATAAAACATCCTCAGCAACTTGCCCAAACCCAATATTATGCATAACGAGATAACGTTGGTTATCCCCGCTTTTCTTATTTACTACAATGCCAATATGAGGCCGTCCATTATCTAAACGCCAGCTAACGATATCGCCCGGTACATAATCTTCGGCATTTTTTGTAATCGGTTTTACTTTTCCTTTTCTTGTAAAAAAGACCTCTAAATTGGGAACTCTACGGTGATCAATATTCGTATCAGGTTTATTCAATCCCCACATTCGTTTACTTGGGTAAGCCGAAAAATTGGCTTTAATATCTTCATGAAGTAATTTTTGTAAATCGATATCAATCCCACGATAACTACGAATAATCACATCACTACAAACACCTTTATAAGCAGGCACGTCTCCCATTGGGTAGTCTATTTTTCGATAATCAGAGTCGTAAATTACGGCTCTTGGTAAGTCGGTTGCATATTCCACCAGCTTTTTATTTTGTTCTGAGGTTATCGCTTGTACACTTGAAAAGGGAATAATGAGTAAGAGTAAAACACTGATTTTCATTATTTTCACTGTATGTTCTCCATGAAAAAGTTAAATCCATTATTTAAGAAAGAAATGACGTTATCTGTTTATACTGATAAAGCACAGTATAAAAATATCAGGGAAGTCTTAATTCGTTTTTAGAGTAACTATAAAAAAACCGAGCCACCTTTACGGTAAGCTCGGCTGATAAATAAGAGAAAAGAAGAAGCAAGAGAACAAGTAAGAGAAAAACGTTTAGTTCAACACAATATGGCTTTTACGACGTAAACTTGCAAACAGCATGTAAATTGCTGTCACTAATAACACCACAAAGAAGAAATTCATAATGCCGTTATTAGCTTGTGCCATAAACATTCCTGCCCCTAAAGGTCCAATAGCAGAGCCAATGCTATAACTTAATAGCATCACTTGTGTAATAGCGACAATGTAACTCGCATTCACATGATCACACGCTAATGTAATAGCGATAGGATAAAGTGCAAAAGAAGACATTCCTAATAGCGCTAATGCAATAATAAGCACCATATAATCGCTAGAAAGATAAGTCAGTCCCATGGCAAAAACGCCCACTAAACACATCATCGCTAATAACAGTGTTTTGCTTATCATCACAGACAATTTACTAATAATAGGCTGAACCACCATTCCACCTAAAATAATTGCTGCCATCAACACACCTATTTGGTCTGTTGTAAATTGCCCTTGATTTAAAGCCAATGGCATCATGCCATAAATACTGCCCATCACAACGCCAGACACCATACAGCCCACTAAAGCAGCTTTATTTAATCGACTCATCTGCTTGAGTGACAAACTTTTATGGTCATGCCCTTGTGGTTGCCCCTGTTTAAAAAGCAGAGGCGGTAATACGGCAATTAATAGCAAAACTAATATCGCCATAAATGGGATAGCGCCTTGCGTACCAATTGCACCAATCGCCAATTGCCCTAATGTCGTGCCACCATAAAGCGAGGTCATATAAAAACCTAAGCGTTTAGCTCGCTCTTTAGGATTATCGCCAATTAATAGCCATGACTCGACAACAACAAATATACCTGCAACCGCCATACCACCAATAAAACGGAAAACCATCCATGCTGATAAATAAGGCATTAAAGGCAACACACCGACAGTCACTGCCAGCAATAATAAAAATACAACGAAAGAAAGACGATGCCCTATTCTTGCAATAATAGGTTCTATCATGACCGAACCTATTAATAATCCAATAAAATAAATACTTGCTAACCAACTGGCATAAAGTGTATCCATTCCAAAACTGCTCATAGACAGTGGAATTAAACTCATTAAATAGCCTGACGCGATAGCAAATACCGTTAACCCAGCCACAGGAACTAATGTACTGTCGCCTTTGCGTACCAAAGTAGTGTTCTGTTTCACTACCCTCGTCTCCACAATCAAAACGGTTGATAATGTGCTGTTTTCTCGATGCCTGATAGAGGCAATTCTTTTATCTAGGAAAGATAAAAGAAACTAAGGTGAAAACAGTGGATGGCGTCCCTAAATTCAGGAGACGCGAATATAGCGCTTAAATTGCCATAAATAAAATTATAAAATCTAATGCCAGCAAACAATTTTATTTATATCAATCATGATTATCGTCTTTTTCTGCAGAAAATAAATAGCTTAGTTAAGATATTTATTTTATAAAAAGATAAGTATTATTTTATTAAGATTATTACGCAAAAATACGTATTTAATGGGTAATAAATGAAGAATTTTCATTACTATCCTATCGTTATCCAATAGGATAGCTGAAAATAAATAAAGGGTTTCGCTTATTTGCTGCCTTTCTCTAAAGCAATTTTAATGGCATCAGGAATAGATCCACCGTGACCCTTGCCCTCAAACAGATAAAACTCACACTGTTTTCCTGCTTCCGATAAATATTGGCATAACTGGCGTTGTGTTAACCAGCTACTACGCTCTTGATAATTTTTTTGTTGTTCTTCACTCAATCGACTTAAATCAGGTGTTTCTTCTTTTTCGCCCAAGGTTATTGCAATAGAAATATCGTTAGGAATAGCTTGCCATTGCTCTTTTTTCACCCATTCGCCTTTTCCCCACCATAATGAGGGGCTTGCTGCGATATAACGTTGAAATGTTTCTGGATGATTGAATAAAACATAGAGAGTAAATACACCGCCAAAAGAGTGACCAAACAGCGATTGTTGAGTAATGGTGATGCGCTCTTTAGCGAGTTGCTCTAACGCGTAAGGTCTAACTTGCGTGAGAAAAAACTGATAAAAATTTTCGGCATTGCCACCTTGACTAAACGCCTCACCGATTACATTTGGCGTGTAATCATGCATTCTCTCTGTAATAAAATAGGCTTTATCCCCCACATATCCCACACTGATAATTGCAGGTAGCGGTTTATTTTTCTGCTTTATGGCTTCGTTTATTATCAACGGAAACTGCGCATTTCCATCAACACTATAAATAAGTGTTGTCTTAGTTGTGTTTTTAGGAATAGCAAGAAAGAGGCGATATTGTTTACCCTCATACGCCACTTCTTTTTGTGTAATTTGATAATCAGAGTGAGCCTGAGACTCAATTTCAGGCACTTCTTGGTTAGGTCTAGCTTGAGCAACCGCAGATAACATAATCATTCCACATAACATTAGTATTCGCATAAATCAGATACTCTGTCGGTAATTTAAAAATTGAACCATTAAGATGAAAATAATAGAGAGACATAAAAAAATAAACCCCATATTTAATACGGGGTTTATTTAAATTTAAGCTTGATTAGAAGCTATATTTAATATTCGCCCAATAACGACGACCTTCATCAACAACCCAGTTACCACCTTTATCATTTACAGCAGGGCCGGTTTCATCTGTAATATTTAATACCGCAAAATTAAACATGGTATTTTTATTAAAGTTGTAGGTCATCCCTAAATCAAAGGTTGTGTACCCACTACGATAACGCGCCCCAGTGTAACCATTACGTTGTGCTGCCCAAACTTGCTTACCGGTATAAGCGGTATTGGCATAAAAACTGGTTGCTTCATCAAACTGCCAATCAACTCGTGCATTGGCGCTGTGTTTTGGCGTTAAATCTAATGGGTAGCCTTTTAAGGATTCACCTGATGATAATTTTTCATCGTCACTTTTACGTTCTGAATCGATATATGTGTAGTTTGCATTGACATGCCAACTTTCCGTAATTGGGAAACCAACAGCTGTTTCAATCCCTTTAATATTCGCTTTACCCACATTATCGTATTGATACAGTTTTAAACCTGTAATTGGATCTATTTCACCCGTGTCGTAATTCGTGAGCTTATCTTTAAAATCAGTATTAAAGAACGTCACACTTGCCGTAACACCATCACCATTGTCATAACCAATACCAATTTCTTGGCTAACTGATGTTTCAGGTTTTAAATCACGATTACCGTACATAATCGCACGGCCTTTTTCTGTTGAAGTACCGTACTCAGGGCTGATTTCACGTAAACTTGGTGCTTTAAAGGCTTTCGCTACACCACCTTTTAAAGTGAATTCATCAGTTAAATGATAAACGGCATACGCTCTTGGGCTCCAGTGATTACCGTAATATTCATGATCGTCCAGACGCACACCGCCAGTTAACGCAAGGTTATCTGTTACGCTATATTCATCTTCAAGGAATAATGCTTTTTGATCAGCGGTAATAGTCGATTGTTTAATGCCAGAGCCTGTAGATGATTCATCTTTTAAACGTGAATATTGATATTGACCACCAAAGGTCATCACGTTATCAGGTAAAAATGCAGTAAATTTCGCATCAAAAACGGTATTGGTAATTTCAGGGCGGCGATCTTCATAATACTTCTCGCGCTCTTTTGTCACCGTATCAATCATTTCTGTTTTAGTGATGCGTTTAGTCTGTTCTTGATAAACACTTAATTCTGAATGCAGAATATCAAACTGATTTTTATAGGTTAATGCCCAGTGATTACGGTCATTATTGGTTTCCAGCATTTTATTTTCATCCGCTTTGCCGCCACGGATGGTAAATTCGCTCATGGATTTACCCGGTGTCGTTGTACGTTGTAACGTATTGCGACCCGCTTCTAATAAAATGGTTTGGTTATCAGTCGGTGTGAAAGCCAATTTTGCCGTAATATTTTTATTATCATTACGACCTTGACCATAAGTGATTTTATCTTCAGCGCGTAAATAGCTACTGCCATAAAGCTGTAAGCCTAATTTATCTTCAATTAAAGGTCCTGAAAGATAAAAATCACCATTAATGGAATCGCCTGCATCACGGTTGTGTTGCAAAGTACCGCCAAGTGCAACAGAGCCATGCCACTCTTTTGTTACTGGTTTCGTGATGATATTGATAACACCACCCATTGCATCGGAACCATACAGAGATGACATTGGTCCACGAATAACTTCTATACGTTCAATCGCATCTGCTGGTGGAATAAAACCACCTTCATAACCACCACTCCCATTAGGGCGCGACTCACGGCTATTTTGGCGACGACCATCAACAAGAATAAGTGTGTATTCGCCGGGCAAACCACGCATCGTAATTTCTTGCTTATTAGCATTACCATTAATGCTAACACCTTCAACGCCTTTTACGGCATCGGCTAAATCATGAACGGGTTTCTTTGCGAGTTGTTCTTTGCTGATCACGGTGATACTTGCTGGTGCATCTGTAATTTGTTGAGCAAAACCCGATGCTGATACAACAAGTTTTTCTTCTTTGTTTTCTTGTGCATACAGCGGGTAAGAGGCAGATAAAATACAGGCTGTTAAAACGCCCATTTTAAAGTTCATAAAAATCCCCTGAAATTAATAACATTTATAATAATGAGAACGATTAATATTATCTTAATCAAATAATCATGAGAATAATTTTCTTTTCACTTTAGTGCTTTTTTTTTAATCTGTATCAAAGCAAATTGACGCCATGCTTATCATATTTTGAAATAATGGTTTTAGATCACAAAAAAGCAGATGGCATAACCATCTGCTTTATATTGTTTTGTAGCGTATTTTTAGATTTAGAAAACTAACCGATTACCATCTTGTGATTACCAGAATACGGCATAAAGTACACACAAGATGATCATAATGGCGTAGGACGCAATATTGAATCCACTTTGTGTTTTAAAGGTTTTATCTGTTAATACAATCGCCCCTACGCTGTCATCAGTTTTAGTCGAGGTTAAACTCACTAAAGCAATCACAACCGTAGTAAACATAAAGGTATACATCATTTGATCAAGGAACGGCATACCTAATGGCATTAACTTGAGGAACAACGCAAACGGTATAGATAAAACCACACCAATGATTGCACCTTTTGCATTCGTTTTTTTCCAGAATAAACCTAACAAGAATACCGCTAAAATTCCTGGGCTGACTAAGCCGGTATATTCCTGAATATATTGGAATGCCTGATCGATACCACCTAATAATGGTGCAATAAAGCAAGCAATAATTAAAGCAACAACGGCACTAATACGACCCACGTTGACTAAACGTGTTTCAGAAGCTTTTGGCCCAATATACTCTTTATAAATATCCATCGTGAAAATAGTCGCGATAGAGTTAAGCATAGATGCCAAAGATGAAACTATTGCAGCAGCAAGCGCAGCAAAAACGACACCTTTTGCACCTACTGGTAAGAACTGCGTTAACCAAGGGTAGGCTTTATCTGCTTGTGATAACGTTGGAATATGCTCTTGTGCCATTGAACCTAAACCCGCCATTAATTCAGGGTTCGTCGTAATAACAAATGCCGCAATACCCGGCACAACGACAAGAACAGGCACGATGAGTTTTAAGAATGCAGCAAACACTAGCCCTTTTTGAGCTTCATTGATAGATTTAGCCGCTAAAGCACGCTGAATAATGTATTGGTTAAAGCCCCAATAATAAAGGTTAGCGACCCATAAACCCCCAATCAGTACCGCGATCCCCGGTAAGTTCATAAATTGCGGATTATCTTTCTCTAAGATCATTTTAAAGTGATCAGGTGCAGCTTGTGTCATTTTGCTTAAACCTTCCATGATCCCACCATCCCCACCGATATAGCTGACGGCTAATACAGTGGTAAATAAACCACCAAGGATCAGGAAAAACACTTGTACCACGTCTGTCCACGCAACAGCAGAAAGCCCACCATAGAGTGAATAGATAACAGCAAATAATGCTAAACCAATAATGGCATACATCATTGGGATACCAAGGATGGTTTCTAATGCCAAGGAGCCTAAATAAAGTACTGATGTTAAGTTAACAAAGATAAATAATGCCAGCCAGAACACCGCAAGAATGGTTTTTAAATTACGGCTTTTAAAACGGTTCTCAACAAATTCTGGAATGGTATAAATGCCTTTTTCGATAAAGACCGGTAAAAAGTATTTAGCCACAATAATTAATGTCAGCGCTGCCATCCACTCATAAGAGGCGATAGCTAGACCGATGGAAAAACCAGAACCTGACATACCAATGAATTGTTCTGCCGAAATATTAGCTGCAATAAGCGAAGAACCTATTGCCCACCAAGGAAGGGTTTTACCTGCTAAGAAATAGTCCTTTGTTCCTTTTTTCTCACCATCCTTTGAACGAGAAACCCATAATCCTAGACTAATAATAATGACGACGTAGAGGGCAAAAATTGCATAGTCTATTGTGCTTAACCCAACACTTTCTGTATGCATAATATTTTCCTTTCAGACCCATAGAGAGAATAGGTTTTCAATGTAAACGTTTTCACAGTCTTTTTCCGTTACTCTGTTCACAAATTTATCGCTTATGTTACGTAAATAGATCATAAAATAGAAAAACAAACGATTACTATGACGAGTAAAGCAAAATTCACGCTTTAAATACGATGATGGTTTTCTTTTATAAATTTAGGACATTAAAATAATCGTTGAAAAAAGCCCTATAAATGATAACGATTACACAAATTAATTAAGTATGACCTCTTAATGTAAAGACCATTAAGAGGATCGGCTAAATTAAAAAGCAAATGAGATAATTAAGATGGATAACTAAGAGAGATGACTAAGATTAAAAACGGAATTACGTTGAACTAATGTTGGCGAAAAAATACGTTGTTTTTGTTCGAGTACTTCACCTTTAGAAAGCCTAATAGCGAGTGTTGCCGCTTGTTCTGCCATCATTTGTACAGGATAACGCACCGTGGTTAAACGAGGGTGAATATAGCGTGCAATTAATACATCATCAAAGCCAATAACTGAGATTTTTTCAGGTACAGGAATTTCATTTTCATCAAGAACAGATAAAGCCCCTGCTGCCATAAAGTCGTTGTAAGTCACTACTGCTGTAAAATCGATAGATTTCGTTAGCAGATGCATCATTGCTTTTTCACCACCTTCACCTTCAGGCTCTCCATACTCAATATAGCTTTCTGGCAATGAGATATTATTGGCTTCTAATGCCGCTTTATAACCTGCAAGGCGCTGAGTTGTATCTTCAATCTGATGAGTAGATGAAATATACGCGATTTTAGTATGACCTTGGCGAATAAGATGCTCTGTTGCCATCCATGACCCTTTGTAATTATCTAAAGCAACACAACGTTCGGCAATGTCAGGAATAAAGCGGTTAATCAATACCATGCTTTTAACTTCTTGAGCATAAGCCAGTAATTCTTCATCAGAGAGTGCTTTTGAATGGATCACAAGACCATCACAGCGACTATTAATCAATAATTCGATAGATTGTCGCTCATCTTGAGCATCATGATAACCATTACAGACCAAGATGTGTTTTCCTGATTGTCTTGCAACGTTATCAACCGCTTTAACGAGTGTGCCAAAAAAGGGATCTGAAACGTCATGCACTAAAACACCTAAAGTTTGCGTACTTTGGCTAACCAAAGCCCTTGCCGCCGCATTAGGTCGATAGCCTAGCTTTTGCATCGCAGCATTAACGGTTTCGATAGATGTTTGACTTGCTTTTGGCGAGTTATTAATGACTCTAGATACAGTAGCGACAGAAACACCCGCTTCTTTCGCGACATCTTTGATAGTCGCCATATCCACCCCTTATGGATCACCTTTATTCATGGTTAAGAAATAACGAACCGTTAATCTACAAACAAAGAAAAAAGAGAGTAATAGAATTTAAGTGGCTTGATTATCAGCGAAGAAGGGAAAATTAAAAAGTAAAAAGATCAAATAAATAGTGAAAAGGAAAGCGTTTACACTTTCCTTTTGTTATTACGAGTAAAACTTATAGATTGTTTGGCTATTCCATGCTGTATTTGCAGGTAAAACACCTTGGTTTTCATGCCACTCTGGATGATTAGGGCCATCTGGGAAATATTGTGTTTCTAATGCCAACCCTGAGTAATTACCGTAATGACGGCTCTTTCCTCTTGTTCCAGCCAGAAAGTTACCGGTATAGAATTGGACAGAAGGCATAGTTGTAAAAACATCCATTTTAAGTTCGCCTTCAGGAGCAATCACGGTCGCAACAGGAGTTTTATCCTCAATCGCTTTTTTATCTAAAATAAACGCATGATCGTAACCATTTGCCGCTTTTTGGCACTCATCTACAATAAAATCACGGCCAACACGTTTTAATTTACGAAAATCAAACCCTGTTCCTATTACGCTTGCAAACTCCCCCGTAGGAATATTACCGTTGCCATTTTTTAAATAGTGAGTCGCACAAATTTTTAAATCATGCTCAAGTGCGGTGCGCTCAGTATGTTCACCCGCAAGATTGAAATAAGCATGATTAGTTAAACTTAATGGCGTAGTTTTATCACTCATCGCCTGATAATCAATGCACACTTCATTATTATCTGTCAGCGTATAGGTCACACTTACTTTCACAGTACCGGGAAAACCTTGGTCACCATCATTTGAAATTAATGAAAAAGTGACGGATTGAGATGATTGCGCAGTGATCCCCCAGCGAAGATGGCTAAAGTTTTGCTTACCACCATGTAAGGTATTTTTACCTTCATTCGCACTTATTTTATATTCTTGCCCTTCTAATACAAACTTGGCTCCTGCAATACGATTAGCAAAACGCCCAACCGTTGCGCCTAAATACGCTGTTTGTTGTTTATGGGCATTCATATCCGCAGAGCCTAATAACACATCTCGACGATATCCATTAACCGGTACAATACAGGTTAACCAAGTCGCACCAATATCCATTAAAGAGATAGACATACCAAAACGATTTTTAAGCACTACGATTTGCGCAGGTTTTCCATCTAATGCGGGTTGTGCTGTCATTTGTTCAGGTTCAAGAAAACGAAGCTCCTGAGTTGCCATTATTTTGCCTCCGAATAGCCCGCTCCTTGGCTGGCAGAGCAGACATAGATAGTTTCTTTTAATCCCGTTTTAGCTTCATATTGCGCCTTAACAGAGTCAATAACTTTATCAACTAAATCTGGTGTCACTAATGCTACGACACAACCGCCAAATCCACCACCAGTCATTCTTACACCACCACGATCACCAATCACTGATTTTACGATTTCAACCAATGAATCAACCTCTTTGACTGTAATTTCAAAATCATCACGCATTGAGTGATGTGATTGCATCATTAACTGACTCAATGTGGTTAAATCACCATGACGTAAGGCCTCTGCGGCATCTAATGTACGGTTATTTTCAGTGATAACATGGCGCGCCCGACGATAAACCACATCACTCATTAATGCTTTTTTAGCAAGTAAATCCTCTAATGTGGCATCTCTTAATGCGGTCACATTTAAAATATGAGCGGCTTCTTCACACTGTTGGCGACGGGTATTGTACTCACTATCAACTAAACCACGCTTTTTATTGGTATTGATAATCATCACAACCATATTTTCGGGCATTGTTACTGCCGACGTTTCTAATGAACGGCAATCAATTAATAGTGCATGATTTTCTTCACCACAAGCCGAAATAAGCTGATCCATAATGCCACAGTTACAACCTACAAATTGGTTTTCTGCTTTTTGGCCATTTAATGCAATCTCTTTTTGGCTAATAGGTAATTGATAAAGTGTTTTAAGCGTTTGACCAATGGCAACTTCTAACGCGGCAGAAGAACTTAACCCGGCACCTTGAGGAACATTTCCGGATATCGCGATATCCATCCCATGAAAAGAATAGTTCTCTTTTTGTAGAAAATGAATAACACCACGAATATAGTTCGCCCACATTTTATGAGGTAAAAACTCAATGGTGTTATCGAGACTAAATTCATCAACTTCATTTTGGTAATCAACCGCAATAACGCGAATAGTATTGTCTTCTCGTTTCGCTGCGGCAACGACCATTTGATAATCAATTGCACAAGGTAAAACGAATCCATCATTATAATCAGTGTGTTCACCAATAAGATTTACCCTACCTGGCGCTTGAATAAAATGTGTAGGTGCGTAACCAAAAATAGATGAAAATGAACGAGTCACATTATTAATAAGTGCCTGCATAATAAATCCTTAGCTTAAAATTTAGTAATGTACTCTAAATCATTTGAGTTGCAGGTAGGCGGCAAGCAAAGATATCCCGATGAGCATACTCATGTATGTGATTCGGGTAGCTGAGCGTAGCCAACACCCCTGCAACTTGCAGGATGAAGAGTATAAAAATCCCACCACATCATTATGTAAATAATGAGATGCCTGATTTAATTTATTTCGTGCGCAAAAAGCAGATTAATTAAAATGCCTTGCTATATTGCATGATTATTAAATTGCATGGTTATTAAATTACATAGTTATTAACGTTGCTCTTTATAATGAATGTCACTTAATTGACGTAAATTATTCGCGGCTTGTTCTGGCGTTAGATCTCTTTGCGATTCTGCCAACATTTCATATCCCACCATAAATTTACGCACTGTGGCTGAACGTAATAATGGCGGATAATAAAGCGCATGTAATTGCCAGTGATCGATATTTCTATCATCTTTAAAAGCAGGCGCAAAATGCCATCCCATTGAATAAGGGAAAGAACAGTGGAATAAATTATCATAGCGGCTAGTTAATTTTTTCATTGCAATAGCCAGATCATCTCGCTGAGCGCTATTTAATTCACTCATTCTTCGAATATGCACTTTAGGTAATAACATCGTTTCATAAGGCCAAGAAGCCCAATAAGGTACTACCGCCAGCCAATGCTCTGTTTCAACTACAGTGCGACTTGCATCTTTACATTCAGCATCAACATAATCGATTAATAGATTGCGCCCGTATTTTTCAAAATACGCTTTTAATTGCACATCTTTTCGCGCTAATTCATTAGGCAAAAAATCACTCGCCCAAATTTGCCCGTGAGGATGAGGTTGAGAGCATCCCATCGTTTCGCCTTTATTCTCGAATACTTGAACCCAAAGATATTCTTTGCTGAGTTCTTCTATTTGATTATCCCAAGTATCAACGATTTTACGTAAGCTACTGACAGGTAATTCAGGGATTGTTTTCCCATGATCAGGTGAGAAACAGACAACTCGGCTAATTCCTCTCACTGCTTGAGTTTGAAATAAAGGATTTGATGAAGGATCAATATGATATTCGTCTTGCAACAACGCAGAGTGGTCATTATTAAAGACATATGTTCCTGTGTAATCCGGATTTTTATCGCCAGAAACACGGGTGTTATTTGGACACAAATAACAGTGAGGATCATAAGAGGGAAGTGTCGCAATCTGAGGCTTTTCATCTTTGCCATTCCAAGGTCGTTTCGCTCTATGTGGT
This sequence comes from Pseudomonadota bacterium, assembly GCA_023454395.1. Taxonomy (GTDB): domain Bacteria; phylum Pseudomonadota; class Gammaproteobacteria; order Enterobacterales; family Enterobacteriaceae; genus Proteus; species Proteus appendicitidis. The sequence continues at coordinate 243 of JAEYFY010000456.1, read as the reverse complement.
GAAACTAAAATCCACTGACCAGTTAGCGGATTATAACGACGATGAGGATGTTCAACAGGATCAAAAATCAGTTTCGACATAACCTTCTCTCTTATTTATTCAAGATTATCTGAATGCTTTAAATCTTATTTCAGATAACCATTTGGGTTTTGTAACTGCCAACGCCAAGCATCCGCAGCCATATCATCAATTGAACGAATGGCTTTCCAGTGTAAATCTTTCTCTGCTTTTGCAGGGCTTGAC
>JAEYFY010000388.1 GCA_023454395.1 Pseudomonadota bacterium | reverse complement strand
GATCAACAAAACGAGAGAAGCCGTTTTTAATTAATAAAGGGCGTTTTTGCCAATGGCTTTCGAGGAATGATTGCCAATCTAAATTAAGTTTATAGTCCATTGTGTATATCCTGAATTCGGGAAGCCTAAAGCCATAGTATAATGAATTCTAGTTTCCTGCTAAACATTCCTTTGAGCAATGTGAGTAATAGCGAGTAACACGATAATAACTGAACAGATATCATGCATAACGCCATATATTTAGCGGTAATTTAAAAAAGAGTTTCTTATCAGCAATGATTATTCACGCTCAGTCGTCAGTTGTTGCTCAGCAAAGATTACGGTGATACGAGCGCCGCCTAAAGGGCTATCCGTAATAGTAATTTCACCACTGTATTGTTCAATAATATCAACCGCAATAGATAATCCTAATCCTTGCCCAGAACGCAGAGTATCTGCTCTTGTTCCTCGTTGGAAAATGACCTCTCTTTTTTCAGGGCTGACGCCTGGGCCGTCATCATCAACAATAATCATTACACTATTTTCATTATTGCTAACATTGATTTCAACAAATTCTAAGCAGTATTTACAGGCGTTATCAAGAATATTACCCATCACTTCCATAAAATCATTTTTCTCACCTAACCACATGATTTCAGGTGAAATATTAAGTGTTAAGTCAACACCTTTTGACTGATAAACCTTACTTAATGCACTACAAAGATTATCTAGCAATCCTGACAGTGAATGGAGTTTTCGCGTGGTAATATCGTGATCACCATGAATGGATGCTCGGTGCAGATAATAACCGACTTGTTGCGAAATTCGTTCTATTTGATCAAGCATAATTGGTTCAGCTTGCTCTATCGTCATCTGTTTGCCCGAACGTAAAGAGCGTAATGTGGATTGCAACACGGCAAGTGGTGTTTTTAAGCTATGGGTAAGATCAGATAAACTTGTTCGATATTTACTATAACGACTGCGTTCATTACGTAATAACACATTTAAATTTCGGACTAAGCCTTTTAACTCGGTTGGCGGGTTTTCATCCAAATCATTGCGAATTCCTTTTTCTAATGCACTGATTTGTTCTATTACTTGCTTTATAGGCCGTAAGCTCCAATGTGCAGCTAACCAAATTAAAGGCACAACTAAGAATAAATTAGCGAGAATAATATATAAGAACCAATCCCAAACTTGACTGGCTTTTTGCATACGCTGAGGAATAGGATCGATAACCGCGATCGCCATAGAAGGCATATTATCAGCGGCAGGATAATGATTAATCACAACGGAGTGAGTTAAAAACTCATTACTGGTGTATTCTTCAAGGCGTTTGAGATAAACACGATATTGCGGTAATTGCTTTAACATTAAACGTGTTGTTTTGATATCGACTGAGATCTCAAATAAGCCTTCTTCATGACGCCACTTATGTTTAATGCTATCCGCAATGGCCTTAGGTAAATCGGGAGGCGTCCATAATACATTGCCTTTATCATCAAAAATAATTACCAACGAGGTGGTGTTGTTATTAAGATTTGTTGGAAACTCAATATTCAGCTTGCCCTTGTTCCACTGCGCTAAGCTGTAGTAAAGATTACTTTGACTACGCATCAGCATAAAAGTGGTTTTATCCACACTGACAATCGAACCGACAATGGCAACTAACCCATAAGAGAGCGTAAGTGCCAAAATTATGGCACTAGTTGCAAGCAAAAAACGTGTTCGTAATGAGAGTGGAGAGCGCTGTTTTTTTTGCATATTAAGGTTTCATATCAAAACGGTAGCCTTGTCCGCGTACCGTAACCACTACGTCATCAGGATATTTCTCTAAGATTTTTTTCCGTAGTCGGCCCATTAGCACATCAATAGTATGACTCTCTTTTAATTCGGCATCAGGGTATAACTGACGCATTAATGCATCTTTACTAACAACTTTATTTTGATTTCGCATCAAGGTTTCTAAAATTGTATATTCAAATGCCGTTAACTTGATTTGTTCGCCTGAAATCATGAACTCTTTACGGGATAAATCCAATTCAAAAGGTTCAATTGAGAGGGTTTGCGATGCAATTCCCATGTTTCTTCGCATTAGTGCCTGAATACGTGCAACAATTTCCTCAAAATGAAAGGGCTTTGTCACATAGTCATCAGCGCCCGCATTTAACGCTGAAACTTTTTCTTGCCAACTTTCTCGTGCCGTTAAGACCATTATTGGTAGGGTAATATTATTTTCTCGCCATCTACGAATAAGGCTAATGCCATCTTCATCCGGCAATCCTAAGTCCACAATGGCAACATCAGGTGTTCCTTCTGCAATAAAATTATCTGCTTCTTTGGCATCTTCTGCCGCATCAACCTGATGCCCAGCATCACGAAATTGCACAGATAAATGATGGCGAAGTAGGATATTATCTTCAATAATTAAGATCCGCATTATTCCACCTTGAGTACAATCAGCAAAAATTCACTGTTGTAAAATAAATATAGGAAATGAGTGTCATCCTATAAGATAAAAAATATATTGTTATCATAGTCAATCTATCACTTAAAAAATACCGTAGCGGGTAACGTGTTTAAGTTACAGAGAGCTTTCTCATTTTTTGATATAAAAAAAGGCAGAGATTATCTGCCTTTTTTAGAAAGATAAATTAATTTAATTTATCAACAAGTTGAGTGGCAAAACCAATATAGCTTTCAGGTTTCATTGCTTTTAAGCGTGTTTTTTCATCTTCTGGTAGTTCTAAACCATCAATGAAAACGACCATATCTTGTTCTGTGATGCGTTTTCCACGAGTAAGCTCTTTTAGCTTTTCGTAAGGTTTTTCAATGCCATAACGACGCATTACAGTTTGAATCGGCTCGGCTAATACTTCCCAGTTGCAGTCTAATTCTTCACGAAGATGGTTTTCATTCACTTCAAGTTTATTAAGACCTTTTATGGTTGATTGATAAGCAATCAGCGCATAACCCATACCAACACCTAAATTACGCAGTACAGTTGAGTCTGTTAAGTCACGTTGCCAGCGCGAAACAGGTAATTTGCTAGAAAGATGTCCCATAACTGCATTGGCTAACCCTAAGTTTCCTTCAGAGTTTTCAAAATCAATTGGGTTTACTTTATGAGGCATGGTTGATGAACCAATTTCACCTGCAATAGTTTTTTGTTTAAAGTGGTTCAGTGCTACGTAACCCCAAATATCACGGTCGAAATCGATCAAGATAGTGTTGAAGCGACTAATACAATCAAAAAGCTCCGCAATATAATCGTGTGGTTCAATTTGAGTTGTGTATGGGTTCCATGTAATACCCAATGAAGTTACAAATTCTTCACTAAATTGGTGCCAGTTGACTTCAGGATATGCGGCTAAGTGGGCATTGTAGTTACCTACTGCACCATTAATTTTACCTAAGATCTCAACTTGAGTTAGTTGACGATATTGGCGCTCCATACGGTAGGCAACGTTAGCAAACTCTTTACCAATTGTAGATGGTGTTGCTGGTTGACCGTGAGTACGAGAAAGCAATGGTAAATCACGGTATTCTTGCGCCATTTTACTAATGGTATCAATAATTTCACGCCATGCAGGCAGTAAGATCTCTTGGCGTGCTGTTTCCAGCATAATGGCATGAGATAGATTATTAATATCTTCAGATGTACAAGCGAAGTGAATAAATTCAGAAACCTGATGTAAAGCAGGGATAGTCGCCACTTTTTCTTTTAAGAAATATTCTACGGCTTTTACATCGTGGTTAGTGGTGCGTTCGATAGTTTTAATACGCGCTGCATCTTCTTCGCTGAAGTTAGCAACAATCGCATCAAGGTAATCGTTTGCGTTTTTTTCAAAGGCTGGAACTTCTTTAATGTCGGCGCAAGATGCCAGCTTTTGTAGCCAGCGAACTTCTACCTGTACACGGAATTTCAGAAGACCGAATTCACTAAAAATAGAACGTAACGACGAGGTTTTACTTCCGTAACGACCGTCAATCGGTGAAATCGCTGTCAGCGAAGATAATTCCATTGTTGGCAACTCCCAGGTTGAATTTAAAGTATTAACATTGAGCGAGAAAATCATCAGCTTGTCGCAGGATGGTCTTTTGATGTAGTAAAAAATCAAAACGACGACCACCGACTTGACGCCAGAGCACTGCACTTCGAATGCCGGTCAGTAATAACGCTCTAACTTTAGCTTGAATAATAGGGTTCTTTAATAGTTCAATCGAGCCATGAACCTGAATGCGAGGGCCAACAGGGCTAACTGCATCAACATAAACGCCCGCAAGGGCATTAAATACACCTTCGGACATTGGTTCAAAATAACTTTTTTGGCGCTCTAATTGAGAAATTTTTTGTGATAAACGAGAGCTGTAATCATCATTTCTATTGATAAGACGCTCTAGATTAATTAAGCCTTGCTGGTAAGTCATTAACTCAAGCGTTAATTTTTCTCTTCTTACCGCCTGATGAATGGCTTTCAATGTTTGAAAGCCTAATTTTAAGTGGCTGACTTGGTTGCCATAAACATCTAATGTTGAAGTCGGATTGAGATTAAACACACTGTTAACCATGACTTCAACATCGCTCTCATTCGCACTACCTTGGTAAGCAATTTGTTGAACGAGACGACTTGCTTGGCAGATCCCTGCCAATGCAAGCGTTATATCACGAAAATCTTTAGCCACATCTACTCCTGAATACGGGTTTCAATGATACCGCCACCTAAACAGACTTCGTCTTGATAAAAGACGGCTGATTGTCCCGGAGTAACTGCTGCAACAGGATAATCAAAGCGGACTTCAATTTTATCTTCACCTAATGGTGTTACTGTACACGCAATATCAGGTTGGCGATATCGTGTTTTAACAGTGCAACGGAAAGCTTCAGTAATAGGCTCTCTTGATACCCAATGTAATTGTTGAGCAATTAGACCGACAGACATTAATCTTGGATGTTCATGCCCTTGAGCGACAACAAGAATGTTGTTCTCAACATCTTTATCAACCACATACCAAGGATCTTCTCCGCCATCTTTCGTACCACCAATACCTAAGCCTTTACGTTGACCTAATGTGTGATACATCAACCCTTGGTGTTCACCAATGGTTTCTCCATCAACCGTGACAATAGGACCCGGTTTAGCTGGTAAATAACGCGATAAGAAATCAGTAAATTTACGCTCACCAATAAAACAAATACCGGTTGAATCTTTTTTCTTTGCAGTCGCTAAATCAAGTTTTTCAGCAATTTTTCTGACTTCAGGCTTTTCCATTTCACCAACAGGAAAAAGGCTTTGTTCAATTTGCTCATGGCTTAATGTGTACAAGAAATAGCTTTGGTCTTTGTTATTATCGACACCGCGAAGCAATTGGCTTTTGCCATCAACATCACGACGGCGAACATAGTGACCTGTTGCGATATAGTCAGCACCCAAATCTTCCGCTGCATATTCTAAAAATGCTTTAAATTTTATTTCTTTATTACACAGAATATCTGGGTTTGGGGTGCGACCTGCTTTATATTCGGATAAAAAGTGTTCAAAAACATTATCCCAATATTCAGCAGCAAAATTGATGGTATAAAGCTCAATACCAAGTTTATCACACACGGCTTGCGCATCGGCAAGATCGGTAGAGGCTGAGCAATATTCTGTATCGTCGTCTTCTTCCCAGTTCTTCATAAACAGACCAACGACCTGATATCCCTGTTCCTTAAGAAGATAGGCTGAGACGGATGAATCTACGCCACCGGACATTCCTACGATGACTTTTTTTTGGCTGTTATCTG
>JAEYFY010000346.1 GCA_023454395.1 Pseudomonadota bacterium | reverse complement strand
GAATGACATTTAATACAAGCGAGGCATTCATTTGCCGTAATGTATTGGGTACGTTCGGTGTCACGTTACTACTCCATTTGTTTAGAAACAAAACTAAAAGATGTTTTTTTTATATAAAATCGTCTGTTTTTGATAGTTATGCACCGTTTTATTTACTTTGTAAAGTATAAAACAACTAATTAGTTTAGAAACCATCTTAAATGAGTTTGTGATCACAATTTGATAAGTTTGATTTGCACAATGTGATCCTCTAAAAGATCTTCAATGTATATATTCGCTGCGCATATTCTTAAGGCAATAAAACGGCTAGAATTAAATTAATATCCATTGAAATAAAGAGAAAATTAGAATGAAAAAAGGAATGTTATTAAAGGGGTTGATAGGAATGCTATTGCTATTCCCACTGTATTCTCAAGCGATAACGCTAAGTAATTATCTTCAAGTTAAACAATTGCTTACCCAAGACAACCCTGCTAATAAACAATTAGAGTCTGTGACACAAGCTTATCTTAATGGTATTGCCAATGGATTTAACTTTTATGCTGTTGCTATAAAAATTGAGAATCAAGATAACGATGATTTTCGTCCTCTTTATTGCCCACCGCCTAAAATAGAACAAAATGGAGATTTTATGGTTAAGCATATTGATGCTTATTTAGATAACAATCCCATTGTTAAACAGAAACAAAAAGATACGCCCATAGAATTGGTTTATATTCTTGCATTAAAAGATGCTTATCCTTGCGATAAATAGAAAGAAAAATAGCCACAGTCCTTGTGGCTAAAATGATTTGGTGTGCTCTTTTTCTTGTTATTTACTTCAGGTTGCCTCTCTCATAAGCTCCTTGATGGAAGACACTCAAGCAGTCGCCGCTTCAACTTGTTTTACAGGAACAAGATGACAGCAATCGCTTTCACCGGTTTTCTCAAAAGTTGATAAACGGGTGATCAAGAGTGAATTCATGTCTGTTAATAATCCCTCTGCTTGTAGCTTTTGCATGATGATTTCATCGCAGTCATTATTATTTTGACGTTGATAAGCCACAGGCGTTACACCACGTAATACAGTCAATTGACCAGCAAGTGCGGGATTATCTGTTAATGCGTAGACGTTGTTATTTGGCATAAAGCGTGACAATAGCGTCACTGATTTACCATTTTCTGTTAATGCAGCAACACTTAAATGCTTGTCATCATGGAAAGCCGTTGTCGCAGCAGCTAACGCAATCCAACGACCCGTTTGTGAATAGTAAGACGGCGATTGCCATGGATTTTCCGCGTTTGCTGCAAAAGAGCGCTCAGCACCTTCAGCTACGCGAGCCATGGCACTAACGGCTTCCACAGGGTATTTCCCTGCTGCTGTTTCCGCTGAAAGCATCACGGCATCTGTTCCATCACCGACGGCATTCGCAATATCCATCACTTCAGCACGCGTTGGCATTGGGCTTTCAATCATCGATTCCATCATTTGCGTTGCAGTAATAACCGGGCAACCTAATGCGCGACAGCGTGCAATCAGTTGCTTTTGTGCGCCCGGTAAGCTGGCATCCCCGATTTCAACCGCTAAATCACCGCGAGCCACCATAATGACATCTGACGCTTTAATAATGTCATCCATGTTTTCTTGGCAAGAAACGACTTCTGCGCGTTCTACTTTAGCAACGATTTTGGCGTGACTTCCTGCGGCAATTACTAAGCCTCGTGCATATTCAATATCTGCACCATTGCGTGGGAAAGAAACGGCAATATAATCAGCCTGAATAGCGGCTGCTGTGTGTATGTCTTGTTTGTCTTTGTCTGTTAATGCAGGCGCAGATAAACCACCACCGAGTAAGTTAATACCTTTACGGTTAGAAAGTTTTCCACCTACAGTGACAATGGTTTCTATTTTATTATTATTTACGGCACTGACTTGTAATTGGATATTACCGTCGTCCAGTAACAGAATATTCCCTGGTGTGACTTCTTGAACAAGCTGTGGGTAGTCCAAACCAACTTGTTGTTCGTCGCCTAATGTGCTGTCTAAATCTGCATTTAGAATAAATCTATCGCCTTGTTTTAATTGAACTGAATCATTTTTAAAGTTAGCGATACGAATTTTAGGGCCTTGCAGGTCTGCTAAGATCCCGATAAATACACGATGTTTTTCTGCGACCTGACGGATAGTTGCGGCTGTGGCCTGATGCTGTTCGCGAGTGCCGTGTGAAAAGTTTAAACGAAATACGTTAGCACCCGCCATAATCAGCTTTTCAATCATCTGTTCTGAACAGCTAGCCGGGCCAAGAGTCGCAACAATTTTTGTCTTACGCATAATGACATTCTCTTTTTAAAGAGGGATACCCAAAGGTATCCCTTGATGACAACTTAATTAATTCATTAATCCATGGTAACTTTTTTCGCATTCCAGACTAGCGTCGCTAAAATCATGGAAACGATGGCAGAACCTATCCAGAAATACTGTACTGTGGTGAAGTCGTAGTGAGTGATATCACCAACTTGAGTCACTTTAATCAGTGATGCTGAAATCAGTTCTTGCGCTGATGCTGCAATGTAAGCGAACAGTCCAATAAAGCCTTTTACTGCACCTACTGCGTTTTTCGGCATCAGGTCACAAGCCGTTAAACCGGCTAAGAACACAACCAGACCACCCATTGCAAAACCAACCATACTTAATGCAATAGCATCCATAACACGGCTTTGTGGACCCCAGAACATCAGTGCAAAACCAGCGATGTTGGCGATACCATAAATGAGTGTTGGAATATGACGGTTAGCGTTAAACAGTTTGTCTGAAGCCATACCCGCTAAGATTGCACCGAAGAAACCAGCGATTGGGTAAGTAGACATTGCGAAACCAGCATCAATCAGTGAGTAACCTTTTGAACCTTGTAGGTAAAGAACGGCCCATGAACTGATTGCATAGCGAGAGATATACATAGCCGCACATGCTGCTGCGATGATCCACACTGTTGGTTGTTTTAATACGAATAACTGAGCGCGACGTGTTTCTTTAGGATCACTTGATTTAACAGCTTCTGACTCTTCGCCATATGCGGTTGCTGGATCAGGTAAGCCATAAGTACGAGGACGGTCTTTTAAAATCATCAGTAAGATGATACCCGCAGCAATACCTGCGATACCGGCGCCGATAAAACCTGCACGCCAGCCGAAGAAGCTCACTATGGTTGCCGTTAAGATCCACGTAATTGCTTCACCGATGTTACGCGAGCCACCCCAGATGGAATAAACTGTACCGCGCTGTTTTGGTGAGAACCATTGGAAGATAGAGACACAAGAAGGTGCTGAACCCACAGATTGGAACCAACCGTTAATACCCCATAATAGGATAAAGAACAGGCTCGCCGTTGACATTCCCATGAAGATACAAACAAAGGAAGAGGCAATTAACGAGATGGACATAAAGCGTCCAATATTGGCATAATCTGACAAGAAGCCGTTAGAGAACTTACCAAATGCGTAGGTAAAGAAGAACGCAGAACCCATTAAACCGAGTTCAGCGGTGGTTACGATACCTGCATCCAGCATAGGTTTTTTCACCACACCGAGTGCCATACGAACCACATAGAACATGGCATAACCAAGAACAAGACCAAAGAAGACCTGCCATTGGTGCTTTTTATATATTGCGCGGATCT
>JAEYFY010000293.1 GCA_023454395.1 Pseudomonadota bacterium | reverse complement strand
CCAAAGGGGGCGGATCATACAGAATATCCACTAAACGCGCAATGAAATCTGCACACTTTTTGTGATATTCTTAACGTCATCTTTTCGCTAAAACTCTCGGAAACCCTGATATGACCATAGTTCAGGTAATTTTACCTGTACCACTATTCTCCTCTTTTGATTATCTGTTACCAGAAGGGATCGATGCGCCTGTTATCGGCAGCCGAGTGATCGTGCCTTTTGGTAATAAACGCCGCTCTCTTGGTATTGTCAAAGGGCTTAGTACACACAGCGAGTTTCCTATCGAAAAGCTAAAGCCAATTGATGAGATCCTTGATAGCGAAACACTCTTTCCGGGTGTTTTGTGGGATATGTTAAATTGGGCATCGGCTTATTATCACTACCCGTTAGGGGAAGTGCTATTTCATGCTATGCCGATTTTATTACGACAAGGAAAACCCGCAGAATTCACACCATTATGGCAATGGTATGCGACTGAAGAAGGGATTAATCTCGACCTCAATAGTTTAAAAGGGGCGAAAAAACAGCAGCAAGCATTAGCAGCCCTTCGCCGTACCCCTTTATATCGCCATCAACTTGATGAGTTTGAGATAACGACTGCAACACTTAATAACTTAAAAAAGAAAGAGTTTGCAGATCTGCGCCCTATTCAACCGGCTCCCATACATTGGCACAATGATCTTGCGGTTCAAGGCGAACGTTTTAAATTAAACACAGAACAAGCTATTGCAGTAGGTGCAATCACCGCACAGGCCGATCAATTCTCACCTTGGTTATTATTGGGTATTACAGGTTCAGGTAAAACAGAAGTTTATTTGAGTGTGTTAGAAAAAATTCTCGCACAAGGTAAACAAGCACTGGTACTGGTGCCTGAAATTGGCTTAACTCCTCAAACAATTCGTCGTTTTAAGGCTCGCTTTAATGCGCCTGTGGATGTGCTTCATTCAGGATTAAATGATACTGAACGCTTAGCCGTTTGGTTACGAGCCAAACGAGGTGATAATGCTATTATTATCGGTACACGTTCGGCACTGCTAACCCCTTTTCAGCATCTTGGTATTATCATTATCGATGAAGAGCATGATGGCTCTTACAAACAACAAGATGGCTGGCGTTACCATGCACGTGATCTCGCCGTTTTCCGTGCAAAACAAGAAAATATTCCTATTGTGATGGGAACTGCAACCCCATCAATTGAAACCAGCTTTAATGTTGAGCAAAAAAAATATCAACAACTCACCCTAACTCAGCGTGCAGGTAATGCAAAACCCGCAACAGAGCATTTAATTGATTTAAAAGGGCAACCACTGACAACGGGGCTGTCTCCCATTCTGATCAAAGCAATAAAAGAGCACCTTAATGCGGGTAACCAAGTGATGCTCTTTTTAAATCGCCGGGGATTTTCACCCACATTGCTATGCCATGAATGTGGATGGATAGCAGAATGCCCTCGCTGCGATCACTATTATACTATCCATCAAAAACATGGCATGTTACGTTGCCATCAATGTGATAGCCAGCGACGCATTCCAGCACAATGTCCACAATGTGGCTCCACTAATTTAATCCCCGTAGGATTAGGAACAGAACAACTTGAGCAAGGGATTGGTGAATTATTTCCTGATACACCAGTGACGCGAATTGATAAAGATACAACAAGCCGCAAAGGTGCTTTAGAGCAACAACTGGAAGATATTTATCAAGGTGGCTCACGTATTCTTATCGGTACACAAATGTTAGCCAAAGGGCATCACTTTCCTGATGTCACCTTAGTGGCTTTACTTGATGTGGATGGCGCTCTGTTTTCCAGTGATTTTCGTGCAGCCGAACGCTTTGCTCAGCTTTATATACAAGTATCAGGTCGAGCAGGTCGTGCGGGTAAACAAGGCGCGGTGTATTTACAAACCCACCAGCCTGATCACCCTCTATTACTGACATTATTAGAAAAAGGCTATGACGCTTTCACTAAAGAGGCCTTACAGGAGCGACAAGCGACTTTTTTACCGCCTTATTCTAGCCATATTATGATCCGCTCTGAAGATCATAATAATCAGCGTGCGCCTCAGTTCTTACGACAGCTCAAACAGTTTTTTGAACAACACCCAATGCGAGATGCTAATTTATGGATAATGGGGCCAGTTCCTGCAATTCAAGCTAAACGAGGAGGCAATTATCGTTGGCAATTATTGCTCCAGCATCCTTCACGGGGTTATTTACAAAAATTACTGTCTGTCACTTATCCTCAGATTGTGGCTTTACCTGAAAGTAAAAAAGTGAAATGGAATATTGATGTGGATCCGACAGATTGTTGATACTCTCTTTTTGATATTTTTGCATATATTTTGATCGATTTTATCTTGAGAGCCAAATTCCACCAAATACTGGTTACGCCTCAAGACTATTTATCAATTTTGCGAACTACCTCATAAAAACGATTGGTATCACACTTTTTATGCAAACTAGGTAACAGTATCTATTTAAAAAGCGGGTAGAATAACAATTTAGAATATTTCTTGAATTAAAAACCGTCGATAAAA
>JAEYFY010000251.1 GCA_023454395.1 Pseudomonadota bacterium | reverse complement strand
CAGACATTTATGACATTTTAAGAAGCGTTAAAACCATTGCGCTTGTTGGTGCGAGTAATAAAGAAGATCGCCCAAGCTATAAAGTCATGAAATTCCTATTAGAACAAGGCTATGATGTTATTCCTGTCAATCCAGGCATGTCAGGGCAAACCTTATTGGGGCAACTATGTTATGCCTCATTAAAAGATATTCCTGTTGCTGTCGATATGGTTGATGTTTTTCGCCAATCTGACGTAGCATTAGAAATTGCGCAAGAAGCCATTGAAATTAATGCCAAAGTATTATGGTTGCAGATTGGTGTTATTAATGAAGATGCTAAAGACTTAGCTGAAGATGCCGGGTTACGTGTGGTAATGGATCGTTGTCCTAAAAAAGAAATTGAAGCACATGGTCTTCCTTGGTAATACGCCAAAATAAAATCGCCGAAAGCAAATTCGGCGATTATCATTTCATTCAGATTACTGGTTATGTAGATTAATTGGGTTAATTTCTTAATCGTGGTGCCTGTAGTTGGCTACGAATTGACTGTGATAACTCATCCAATGAGTCATTATCTAAGTGTTCATCTGAAACTTCATAGGTTATCTGCGCTTCAGCAAGATAAGTATGAACAGGTTGCCCTTCATCATCTTCCATCACAACATGGTACCAAGGTGCTGCTCGCAAGGTCACATTAGATGCAATATCATCCTCATTAGGTTGATCAAGGGAATATTCAGCATCCACATCGACAACAACGCCTAAGTAGCCGAGTAATTTATGTCTAACTTGCTGTCCTATCCCAAATTTGCTGGCGGTCATCATAGTATCACCTCCATATAGCCTTGCTTATTGGTTATATATATGAGGGCATAAAGTGAAATTTCAAGGGTTTGGAAAAATATAATCCTTTGCTTTCATTATGAATAAAAAACCTCACAAAATCAGATTATCTATTGTATAAAGAAAAGACAATAACCTAGGCAGAATTTTTATTTGAAGAAGGTTACTAGAAGGGCATATGAAAATCGGTAGAGAATATATTATTCAAGGGCGTGTTCAAGGTGTTGGTTTTCGTTTTTTTACTTATCAATGGATGAAAAAACAGCCAATAACAGGGTATGTTTGGAATCGTGATGATGGTAGCGTGGGAGTAAAGGCTTTTGCGGAAGAAAATGCATTAAAAGAATTTGAAGATTGGTTAGAAGCTGGTGGCCCTAAAAGCGCCAAAATTACATTTTGGTCAGCGGCATCTTGCGAATATGAACAAATGGCAGATTTTTCAATCCACCATTATGAGTAACACTGTTTTAATGATTTTTAATTCTCTTTGATCGAAAAATAATATTAAATACATTTAACGGGTTTTGGTAAGCCAGCAAGTTTTGTAGCCTGTTTTGCCGGACCTTTAGGAAATAAACGATAAAGATAACGGCTATTTCCTTTTTCATCGCCATATTTTTGTGCAAGTGCTTTTACTAACATACGAATAGCAGGGGAGGTATTAAATTCTAAATAAAACTGGCGAACAAAACGGATAATCTCCCAATGTTGTTCTGTAAGCTCTATTTCTTCTAGTTCTGCTAATGTTGGAACCATATCTTCATTCCACTCATTGCTATTTTTTAAATAACCGTGGCTATCTGTCTCGATTTCTTTTCCGTTAAATACAAACATGTGCGTAGCAACCAATCAAAAATAATACCGCTAATTTAGCAAAAATAAGGAAAATACCCAAGTAGAACCCATAAATCGTTGATAAATTAAGCCGTTGACTTGTAATACGTTTAATTTTACGGCAAACAGTACAATAAGGGCTTTACAACATAAGCCTAGGTGTTTATATTGCTCCCCATTGCGGAGGGGTGGCCGAGCGGCTGAAGGCAGCGGTCTTGAAAACCGCCGATGGGAAACCATCCGAGAGTTCGAATCTCTCCTCCTCCGCCATCTCATCATCTCCTAGCGTCTCCTGAAGTCTCCCAAATCCAGTAAAATCAAACCTTCGCACTAAACCATTGTCTCCTGAAGTCTCTTAACGTCGCTTGAAAGTTCTAACATTTTGTATAGTTTTTTGTATAGAAATTCTCTCTACAATTTTCCTATACAATATTGGTGATTTATGAAGTTAACTGACATGGCAATCAATCTATAACGTGAGAATGCGTGGAAAAGAAGAGGTGGAGAAAGCGGAATGCAGATAAAAAGAAGAGAATTAATAACAATATCATTGAGCGGACTGTTTTCTAACTAACGAGAAGAATATACAACCATTCAAAAATGTGGTTAATGTGATAACACCAAGTATACATATTATTTTTTTCATTTTATTGCCTATATCGTCTTATAGAATCTACACGATTGTTCGAAAAATAAATTAACTAACCAGATCTCATTCACCTTCAATAAAATCCTCTTTGTTGAGTAGTCACAAAAAACTGAGTAATCACTCTGTTTTTAAATACTGCACCGAATTTCCATCAGGCAATTTCTTACTTCTCTCACGATAAAATACTAACCGTTCATTAAAGTACTCGCGCAAATGTGCTGGTTGTTGTCGTTCAACTTCGGATACAACAACTGGCATGTTGAGTCGTTCTTTATATGCGACGCCCGAAGCAGCCAAATCGACATTGATTTTGTCTTTTTCTTCTTTGGTTAAGTTTGCGAGGTTCATATCAGATCCGGTTGGTTATTTTTGGAGAGTATAGCAGGGTGTGGAATTAAAAATGATGATGTGGTTTTTTGTTGCCTGAAATACCATGGCTACATAGCATAAATTTCGGTAAAGCCCTAGTATAAGGGATTCATTTGGTTAGCTTAATTAGAGACGTAAGCGCGGCAGGCGATAACGTATATTTTATTTGAGTGAATAAGGAAGTTTACAGCTAGTTGGAATAGAAACAGTTAAAATGTCATCTACTTTTTGTCCTTCTGTTTGGGAAAAGGGGCCTAGGTCAGTGGCTACGCAGTAGAAATCTACTCTAGCACCTCGTGTGTGTGCGGGAACGCATGGGACGTTACAAGCAGGTTGGGGAGTCGTACTAAAACAAGTTTTATTGTTTAGAGTTTCTACTAAGGTTCTCATTTCTATTTGGCAACTATTATCAGCAGATACACCACCAATCATAAGTACGTAACTTAAAATAAAGATAACAGCAGATAGTAAATATTTAAATTTATTAGTCATAAAAATTACCTTTTAAATTAATTATCGCCTCAGAACCAAGTATAGATAACTAATCATATATTGCTAATCAATAATAGATAATTAAGGTTGCAGATTTTATCACGAGCTAAAACTATATATGCTAATTTTTCATCAAACGTTAAATTGGGTATTTGAGGTGATAATTCACTTCTATAATATTATAAACAGATAAACTAAGAGAAAATTAACTAATAAGGATGACATATTAATAAATAAGTATATTTTTGTTTATGAAGTATATGGTTTTAGTTCTGAACTGTTACTAAAAGGAAATATAGCGATGGAGTTTGATTTTAAAGCCTCTGATTTAGATGGCGCTTTAAGTTTTATTTTAGATAAAGCAAATAAAGATGCTAAATTGAGGTGTTCGCATAGCTTTAGAAATATAGTGATTACAGATATTATGAAAATATAAAACAATAAATTTATTCTTCCTAATAAGGCCACATAAGTGGACTTTTTGTTTGCTTGATTGGCACTTGTATTTAGTCAGAATAAGAATAAAAACGACAATGCTTAAGATCACATATTATGCCTCTTAATTGAGGATTTTCTGATTATTTTGATAGTATCACCTACAAGATTAATATTTTTTGGTGATGACATGAAATCAAAAACATTAGGGTTAGATCTTCTATATTGGCAATTTGTTGATCTTGCGATAAATAAAGAATATGTAACAACGAATGATTTTCTTAGAAGATTCATAATTAATCAAGATAGAGTAAATAAAGTGATCGCTGAACTGGAAAAAACGAACGTCATTGTTAAAGATGGTGAAAGATATAAGGTTATTGGTTTTCCTACAGAATTAAATTGGCGAGAGGTAAGCTCAACACAACCCCAAGGTGATGAGTGGCAATTAAATCAAAAATATACAAATGTGCTGACAATAGAGGAAGGTAAAACATTTGTTTATCAGGATTTTTACAACAGAGGTTTCACTGGAAAGCCTGAGTTTCTTATAGACATTCATGGTGATATTACAAAGTATCATCCAGTTAGCTTTGGTGGCGTTAATGAGAGATTAAGGTATGCGTATTTATCAGCTTACTGGCCTAGAGAAACAATAGTTGCTTTTCATTATGATGAGGAAATAAGAACCTTATTTATAGATGTAGATCTTCCAGAAATTGAAGACACACCAGTATCAAATGGCGAAAGGCTAAAAACCGCAGAAGAATATTATTATGATTATGCAAGGCATGTTCATGCTATTGCTCTCAGAGTATCCGCTATTGGGTTCATGGTTTGCTCAGAAATAGAGAATATCATCGTGGCTGGATATTCTCAGATATTTAATCATGAAACTGGTGATGAAGATGATCTCTATTTAATCAATGTAAAACTGAATAGAGATAAGTTTGAAAGATTGCCTATTAAAAATATCGCTATGGGTGATCCCATTCAGTATCTTTCAGTATTTGAAGCCTTAGTTAAGATGAATAAAAATTATAAAATGAATGCAATCGACTTGAAATGGTAATTTGCTTTAGTTTGCGACTATAAATAACGATACTAAAGAGAATGAAAATAATAGTGATGTACTATTTTGTTATGTGGTATCTAGCAAGGAAACTCAAGAAGGTTTTAAATAATTGAAAGGCCTAATTGGATTTAATCAGATCACTGCAGTTGAAAGTGAGTGATTGTATGGTAAATATCATAAATTCTATAATCATCCATATAATATTGTTGATTTAGAATATTTAGCAACTTTCCTCTATCCTGCACAACTTGTAAAATTAAAGCCCTGGTTTTTTTAAGGGCTGTCTATATTTATTTACATTTTAATAAATCAGAGTATCTGACTTAATAAAGTTAAAATAAGACTAATAACTATAATAATGAGCAATACACCCAGAAGTGTTCTGACTAAAAGGCAAGAAAGTGTTGTGGGTGGCGCATTAGGAAAAAGTGCAGAGAAACACCAATAGGCTAATATAGTGGTCAAAATAATCGAAAAAAGGATATAACTAATAAAAATGATCATTTATTGATACTCTTTTGGTGTTAATAATAAATAACAGCTCAGTTATCACTTTATTTTTGAGCATCTACAGTATTTATCGTTCTACACAATTTTATAAGTATTTTCCAATACGTATTAAAGTATCTTCATCATGATCAATTGTAAAAGTAATAAAATCTTTATTTTTTGTGATTTTTTAAGCCTCTGTTTGCTTAAATAGAGTGGGCGATTCTGAAAATATTTGAATAATTTTTGTTAAAACGTGAGAATAAGAACCGTTTTATAAGGTGTTTAATAAAGTTGTTCTAAGGATGTTTTATCTTATTCGTGATAAAAAACACCTAATGATAGTTCAAAAGGTGTTTTCGAGAAATTATTGACGTGCAACAACCCGTTTTTGTTTACGATAAAACCACTTTTCACGTAATTTATCGTAACTAAGATTAAATGCATAGGTATAGAAAAGGAAAAAGGCAAAGAAGCCGACTTCTAATAAGAATGCATTCCACAGTGACATCTTTAATAAAAATGCCAATATTGGTAAACCAACGATCACAAAACTTAATTCAAAGCCAATGGCATGCATGACTCTTATTTTTGTTGGTCTTGGACCTTTGATTAAAGGCCAATAGTGATCAAAAATCATGTTATAAAATAAATTCAATAACATAGCTAATGTTGATAAAACAATAGCAACGGTTCCCATTTGAAAAATTGAGCGTTCCAAAATCCATGCACTAAGTGGCGCTGTTATTGCGATAGCTATCACTTCAAATGAAACAGCGTGAAAAACGCGCTCAGTAAATGTTTTTTGATATTGGCTCATATCCCACCTCAAATTAATTATTTAGCAAAAAACAGATGCAATTATTGGTGATATTTTGTATATATACAAAATAGGAGCCATCGAAAAAACCGATACCATAATGAACTATTCCATAGAAACTCTGCGTACATTTGTTGAAGCCGCCTCACTAAAATCATTTTCTGCCGCTGCTCGAAAATTAAATAAAAGTCAGTCTACAGTGAGTAGCACAATTACAGGATTTGAAGATGATATGGGCTTTGAATTATTTGAACGAAAGGGGAGAGAATCAACGCTAACCTTTGCAGGGCAAAAGGTATTAAGCTTAGTTGAAGATATATTAGCAGCAGATGAACGATTACAAGCATTAAGGATAGAGTTATCACCAGAAATGGAGCCTCGTTTAAGTTGCGTTTTTTCTGATATGTACCAACCCCCTTATTCTGAGCAACTTTTAAAAATTCTAGATAAAGAATTCCCTCATATTGAATTTGAATTTCTTGTCGCTGAAAATGATGATGTCATTAATATGCTACAAAATAAGCAGGCACATATTGGTATGATGGAATCACGAATAGAATATCCAGCCGATATTGCTTTTGCCCGTTTACCCGTTAGCGGTAAGTTAGGATTATATGCACATAAAACTCATCCACTTGCGAAAGAAAAACAAATTAACTATCAACATTTAACCATGCATCGTCAATTGCGGCTAAGTAGTCGCGCTCAGTTTGTCATTAATAGTGAAAAAAATTGGCTGGCGCCTAACTATTTATTACTACTTGAAATGGCAGAGCAAGAAATGGGATGGGCAATATTACCCACTTGGTTAGTTGAGCAATTTGGACATGACTTACTAGTCAGTCTGAATTATGACCAGTTTCCGAAAAAAATAGATATCGATTTAGTTTGGTCAAGAAATAATCCGCCAGGAAAAGCCGGATATTGGATGATTGATAAATTATTGAAAAATAATATTCAATCTTCTCGATAAAAATGAGGGAAGCAATCACCTTCATTAGCAATAGTGAAGGTGATATAAGTTCATTATTATCTTAATAATATTAACTCACCAACCACAGACATTTGTTTCTTCATCCATATCATAGCCACGTACAATATTGATAAGATCTTTTACCATTAGGCTCGACATATCTGCATCTAATAAATCAGTCAAAAAGCTCTCTTTATTGACAGAAACACCATTATTTTTATTTGTTAATGCTAAGGTAAGTTCTTGCGAATCAATATTTACTTTGCTTTTTAACTCATCAACTAAGAGTAAAATTTCTTGAGTTGCAACGTCTGGGATATACAGAATTTTAGGATTAAGAAAGATTTTTTGGGACTTATCTTGGCCATCAGCGCTAATCAATTCTAATAAATAGCCTTTGTTTTCATTTTCCATAATCAACCTTTAACCTTCAGCAAGTATTTTAGGATCGACATAAAAATCGACGTTAAAAACAGTATCTTGAGTTTTTGCTTCTATTTTGTGCCACGTTTCTGGTGGAAACACACCAAATTCACCTGCATTAATCACTAGAGTTTCTGTTGGCTCTGGGCTAAATTCATCTGCATAAGCGTAATAAACAATAGTACCTTGCATAACCGATAATTTAGGATAAACCCCTTGGCGAGTTCCTTTATCTAAATGTCTTTCCCAAATTGATTTAGGGGCAGTGTCTTTCGTCCAAAGTGGCGTTGCACGTACATGAATATAGTGAGTGGGGATAATAATTCTTTCCATTTTACCGCCCTAGAAAAAGTGAATAGATTGATTTTTATACTTTTTATCTTAATTAAAAAGAAAAACCGTAGTTGATAACGTAGTAAATTATTATGCGTCAAATAAAATCTACCTCTTATAATGAGGTATTTCAAATGCAATTTAATGAGAATATACAATAATACTATTCATTTTTTATTTAACACATTGTTTTATATTACTTTATTTTTTAAATTAATTTTTAATATTTAAAATATTTTTTAGTTCAAACCTGTTTTTTTAGGCTGCAAGCACGCTTTTCGTGGGAATTTACTCATCAACATAGTTTCTTTGTTCTATAATTGATCAAGTATTGGGCATTAATATTTAATTCATTGTTTAACATAATTGAGATATCACTATGGAATTAAAGGATTATTACGCCATTATGGGTGTTAAACCCACTGATGATACTAAAACGATTAAAACAGCTTATCGCCGTTTAGCGAAAAAATATCATCCAGATGTCAGTAAAGAGCCAAATGCAGAAGAGCGTTTTAAAGAAATTGCTCAGGCATGGGAAATATTAGGCGATGAACAACGTCGAGCCGAATATGATGAACTTTGGGCTCATCGTAACGATCCTAAATTTAGGCAATTTACACAACAACATTCAAATAAGAGTCAAGAAAACTTTAGCCAAGAAGATTTTGATGACTTTTATGCTTCATTTTTTGGTCAGCACTCCCCATTTGAAGGGCGTCGAACTCAACAGCCCCATAAACAGCGTGGACATGATTTAGAAATAGAATTAGCTGTTTTTCTGGAAGAATCACAGGAAGAGCATAAACGCACAATAAGTTACCACTTACCTGTTTATAATGTCTTCGGTATTTTGGAAAAAGAAATTCCTAAAACACTGAATGTTAAAATTCCCGCAGGTGTTATTGATGGACAACGTATACGCTTAAAAGGGCAAGGTACTTCAGGTGAAAATGGAGGAGAAAATGGTGATTTATGGTTAACGATTCGTATTGCTCCTCATCCTTTATTTGATGTTAAAGATCATGATTTAGAAATCGTTGTTCCAGTAGCTCCTTGGGAAGCTGCATTAGGTGCAAAAATTCCTATACCCACAATAAAAGAAAAAATCTTGTTAACTATTCCGGCGGGAAGTCAGGCAGGACAAAAACTACGTATTAAGGGAAAAGGGTTAGTTAGCAAAAAGGTCAGCGGTGATTTATATGCAATTTTAAAAATTGTAATGCCACCTAAACCCGATGAAAAGACACGCGAATTATGGCAACAAATTGCAGATAGCCAGACCGATTATAATCCACGTAAAGACTGGGAGAATAAATAATGGGTCAATTAACAACAACCGTATTTACTGTTACTGAGTTTTGTTATCACACCGGAATATCAAATGATGAGCTAAAAGAGTTTGTAGCTCTTGGTGTGATCGAACCGTTAGAAATTGAAACTCAGGAATGGTTTTTTGATGATAACGCTATTGTGGTGATACATCGTGCATTAAAACTTCATAAAGAACTCGCATTAGATTGGCATGGTATCGCCATAGCATTGACTTTATTAGATGAAAATGAACAGTTAAAACAAGAAAATAAGCAATTACGCCAGCAGTTAATGCGTTTTATAAAAGAATAAAGATTAATAAAATAGCCACTAAAACAGTAAACAATTCTAGTGGCTATTTTTATGCCTGAATTTTATTACTATTAATGTCTTTTATTAACATAGAACATTATTATATTTAATTAGTTGTTATTTAATTTAATATTTAAGTCTGTTTTTATAATTAAATTTCATTTAGATTACATCTCTGGATTTTATCAATAATAAAAATGGTATTTATATTTTAAATGCATCTTTCTATAAAGCTTATTGATATTAATATGATGCGAATAATTAATGTTTTTATTTCGAAATATAATAATCATTGAGATGTAAATCACGGAAACTCATACTTTTTCATTGTTAATATTTCGCATCAAATTATCTATCTGGTTTTTTATTTTGATTCTAAAAAGATACTTAATTGATCTATAAATTATAAATAACAAGCAAATGGGGAGTTTTATGTCTTTATTTAAAAAGGGCATTATTGCCTTATCCGTTAATATTGCATTAGTTTCTTCAGCTTTAGCCTGTACAACGTTGTTAGCGGGAAGTGAAGCAACAAATGATGGTTCATTGATTATTGCTCGTAGCGCAGACAGCGATGCATTAAAAGCCCAACATTTTGTTATTCATCCTGCTAAAACGAATCAAACGGGGATTTATAGTACCAAAGAACATAACGGTGCTAATAATTTTACGTATCCATTACCTAAGAATTCATTGCGCTATACCACTGTACCGAATTGGAAAACACAACTTCATGGTGCAACAGGATTTAATGAACTAGGGGTGGGTGTCAGTGGTACTGAATCTATTTTTGCTTCACCTAAAGCACTCTCTTTTGATCCCTATGTTGAAGAGACCGGGATAACGGAAGATGATATTCCAGATGTCCTGCTTTCAAGAGCAAAAACAGCTCGTGAAGCCGTGGAATTATTAGGTAGTATTATTGAAAAACAAGGTGCTGGTGAAGGATTTGGTGTTGCCGTTGTTGATAAAAATGAGCTTTGGTACTTAGAAACTGGAACTGGGCATCATTGGATTGCACAAAAATTACCTAAAGATAAATACTTTGCGACAGGAAACCAAGGTCGATTACAACACTATGATATTAACAGTAATGATGTTTTAGGCTCGAAAAATCTAGTGGAATTTGCTGTTGAGAAAGGGCTTTATAATCCTGAAAAAGAAGGCGCGTTTAATTTTTCAAAAGCTTATACACGAGATGACGAACGAGATCGTACTTATAACGATCCGCGAGTATGGGTTATTCAGCAACAATTTAATCCATCATTAAAGCAAGCTGTGGACGATGGTCGTAACTTTGCGCCTTTATTAACGCCAGAGAAAAAAGTATCTGTTGAAGAGGCGAAAGCGATGTTACGTAATCACTTTGAAGGAACAGAGCACGACCCATATACCAATGGATTAAATGGTGAAGAGCCATGGCGTCCAATTAGTGTATTTAGAACTTATGAAGCACATGTTATGCAAGTCCGCCCAGAACTTCCTCAAGAAATAGGCGAAGTGACTTATGTAGGATTAGGTATGGCGGATTTAACTGCATTTGTTCCGTATTACAGTGGATTAAAAGCTTATCCGCAACATTATGGAATAGGAACCAATCAAGCAGACAGTGATTCTATTTACTGGAAATATCGTAAGTTACAAACATTGGTAATGACAGATTATCCAAAACTTGCACCAATAGTGAAAAAAGCTTATCAAGAGTGGGAAGCAAAAACTGCATTAGAGCAAAAAGAAATGGAAGCTAAATATCTCACTATGGTGAAAGCAGATAAAGCCGGTGCAGATAAAATGCTTAATGAATTTAATCTACGAGTTATGGCAGATGCTGAAAAAGTAACTGAAAACTTAATGAACGAATTGTTTACAATAAGAACAAAAGATATCCAAGACGATATTTTCTTTGCTAATAAGTCTAAGAAAGATTGATAGAAGAGAAGTATTTTAGATATCTCTTTAAATAGAAAGATCCCAATTTAATTGGGATCTTTTTTGTAGATGAAACTGATTAAAGAACAGGAATATAGTAACTAATTTTTTGCAAGTATTGTTCACTTTGCTCAAGTAATTTATCGTAACTCACCGATCCTTTTAATGTATATTGTTCAATATCAGGGCCAGATCTACGTAATAAATTCATTTTTGGTAATACTTTAGTATATACCGTGTAAATAATATCATCGTAACCTGTTAATGAACCTAAAATTTCATCCATATTAAAAGTAATTGCTAAATAATTACCACTAGGTAATTCTAATTGTGACATTGAAGATAGATTAGATATTGTTGATAATTTTTCTTTATCAACTGCGGTACTATAAATGTACATCGTATCTTCTAATGTACTCGCAGAGGCTCGATGCATTGCATATAGCTCTGTGGGTATTGTATGCATATCCTTCAAAAATTTACGCCAAAATTCTTTTCTAAATTTTTTCTTGTCTGAATTCCACGTTGAAACAGGTTTGTTGTATTGGTGAGACATACCCGCTAATTTTAGGGAAGGAAAGGTAACGACTTCATATTTAGCGCTAAGTTCAACTGTTTCTAGTGCGGGAAAAATCAGTTCACTAATATCCCAACCTGGCTTTTTTCTGTATTCGGAAGGCGTAATATTAAACTGCTTTTTAAATGCGCGACAAAATGTTTGTTGAGAGTCAAACCGATATTTCAAGGAAATATCAAGCAGGCTACAACGCGTTATACGTAAAGCGTAAGCACCGCAAGATAAACGGCGGGCGAGTATGTATTTTCCTAAAGATATTCCTGTATATGCTTTAAATAAGCGCTGAAAATGCCATTTTGTATAACCTGATTTTTCAGCAACAATATCTAGTGATAAGCGTGAATCAAGATTTTGCTCAATCCAAACAATAATATCTTTAACAACATTCTCTTGAAGCATGAATATTCCTATTTTTTTTCTTTATCGATATTTTTCAATAAGATAGACTTAAATTATTGAACTACAATAAATTTATAGGTACTAGGATAATAGCATATCGTATAGTGATAATTACACTGAATAAAGTAAAATAGACAGATAATAATGTAAAGTTATGTATTGAAATTTGGTTTAATTAAACTTGATTTTAATTAAGAAATTGCATTTTAACTCACTCATCAATGATTGATAATTTTTTATTAAAATTAATCTTAAATTAAAATATTCATATAAACTTTTAGTTTTAATAAAATGCGGAGATATCCTATTTCATCTTTAAAAGATGAAGTCTAGTCTAATTTCATTAGTAAAACTTTACTTGGTTATTTTAGGATGTGTAAATGAATAAATTACTTTCTATTTCTGCTATTGCATTAGTTTCTTCATTAATAACAGCTCCTGCTTTGGCTGCTAAAACGGATACTTATAACTGTGAAGGTCAAAAAATTAGAGTTTCTTTCCCTACTGAACAGTTAGCGGTTATGTATTACAACGATGAAATTATTGTTCTAAAAGAAGCTATTGCGGCTAGTGGCGCTCGTTATGTTGGTGAGAATTTCCAAATTTGGGGTAAAGGACAAAATGAATTTAATTTAGCAACGATTTCAGAAGATGATGCAGTTAATGGGCGTGTTGCTGAAGATGAAGGACGTACTTGTAAATTAGTAAAATAACGTAGAAACCAGTTATAAATAAAAAAGAGGGCAATTTTATTGCTCTCTTTTTTTATAAGAAAAAGAAAACAATAAATATAATAAAAATTTAAAATAAAAATATTCAGTGCTGGCTCTTACCTATTACGGCTAACTCGATTATACTAATAGGGCGTAGTATGAAATCTACGCATTTTTATTTTTTAAAAAACAAAGAATAAATTTCGGTTTATCCATTTATCTGCAACGAAACAAAATTTATTGCGAGTTTATATGAAATCTTACCCTTAGCGAGTCTCAATATTAATTTTTAAAAGCAAAACTTAAAAATAGACATTGCTATGCAAATTGGCAGGTAATGTGTTATCAAAAATTAATAAAAGACAAAATCTAATGAAAATTAAAAACTCAAGAAAATATAATGTATCACTACCAGATAATAGAATTTTAACGTGGTATGAATCAGGCCCAGAGCAAGGTAAGCCAGTATTATTTTGCACCGGTGCAGGTATGAGTGGTTTATTAGGAGTAGACGCTGACCTTTTAAATAAGCTTAATATTCGGTTGATTACACCCACTCGCCCAGGATTAGGCGATTCCACTTTTGATCCTCAAAAGTCGTTAAAATCTTTTTCTAAAGATATTTTATTTTTATTAGACCATCTTCATATTAAAAGTATTAATGTAATGGGATTTTCGCAAGGTGCTGTTTTTGCTATGGCGCTTTGTGTTTATTGTCATGTTGATAAATTACTTATTGTCGCAGGACAAGATCAATTTGACTACCCGGATACACAAAATAAGCTAACAGATGATGTTGTTAATATGCAACGTCAGGCTGTTGGAGCACCAGATTCGTTAACCAGTTGGATTAAGCAAAATATAACAGCCAAATGGTTAATGGATTTTATTCTAAATTACAGTGCCGAAGTTGATTTGGTTATTTATAAATCAATTGATTTTCTCCCAGTTTATCAAGAATGTATGGCAGAAGCCTTTAAACAAGGCAATGATGGATATACTCAAGATTTACTAATTGCTATGCAGCCTTGGGGATTTTCACCTGAAGAAATAAAGACACCAACAACCTTATGGTATGGAATGAAAGATACCAGTACCGTTCATTCTCCAGATTTTGGGGATCTATTATTTCAACGTTTTCCTAATGCTGAGCGGCATTTATGGCCAGAAGAGGGGGGGGCACTTCTATGGACGAAAACAGAAGAAATTTTATTAGAACTCGCTGATTAAGGTGATGTAGTACATTAATGATAGAGTAGATACTGATTATCTTAAAAAATAACAGTATCTACTTTTTTATTCATGTTCTTATATTAAAATAATGAGATAGGTGAAATAGATAATTGTTTTTATCTTATAATTATCTTCTAATTTTGCGTGTGAAAAGTTTTTTTAAAATAAAGATGAAAATAATTTGCTATAAAACGAATTATATGACTTAATAGCGCCACTGGTTTGGAAGTACAGACCTATTTATGTTAGTGCAGTTTTAAGTAGTTCACCGTTTAGCGTTATCCCTGATACCTCTTCGTTGCGAATTCCTTCAAATAGTG
>JAEYFY010000213.1 GCA_023454395.1 Pseudomonadota bacterium | reverse complement strand
AGCTGCTGCGAAAGTTCGTTCTCCTGTTATTGTACAGTTCTCTAACGGTGGTGCTGCATTTATCGCAGGTAAAGGTCTTAAATCTGATGTACCACAGCAAGCTGCTATTTTAGGCGCAATTTCTGGTGCTCATCATGTGCATCAAATGGCTGAATATTATGGTGTGCCTGTTATTCTGCATACTGACCACTGTGCGAAAAAACTATTACCATGGATTGATGGTCTGTTAGATGCGGGTGAAAAACACTACGCTAAAACAGGCAAACCACTGTTCTCTTCTCATATGATTGACTTATCTGAAGAATCGTTAGAAGAAAACATTGAAATCTGTGCTAAATATTTAGCGCGTATGGCTAAAATCGATATGACTTTAGAAATCGAATTAGGTTGTACAGGTGGTGAAGAAGACGGTGTTGATAACACGGGTATGGATAGCTCTGCGCTTTATACTCAACCAGAAGATGTTGCTTACGCATACGAAAAACTAAGCGCAGTAAGCCCTCGCTTCACTATCGCAGCTTCTTTCGGTAACGTTCATGGTGTTTATAAACCAGGTAACGTTCAGTTAACGCCAAAAATTCTACGTAACTCACAAGACTACGTATCAGAAAAATTCAATCTACCACACAATAGCTTAGATTTCGTTTTCCACGGCGGCTCAGGTTCTTCAGCAGAAGAAATCAAAGAAGCTGTTGGCTATGGTGTTATCAAAATGAATATCGATACAGATACTCAGTGGGCAACTTGGGATGGTATTTTACAGTTCTATAAAAAGAACGAAGGCTATCTGCAAGGTCAGTTAGGTAACCCAGAAGGTGCTGATAAACCTAACAAGAAATACTACGATCCACGTAACTGGTTACGTCACGCACAATCATCAATGGTTGTTCGTTTAGAGCAAGCATTTAAAGAACTGAACTCAGTTGATGTACTGTAATTAGATCATTCTTAATGATTAATTTAAACCCGCTTATTTGGCGGGTTTTTTTGTGTCTGGTAAAACGTGCTCAGTCAGTTTGGTGATGATGATGATGAGATACGTAGATAAGCAATACATTAAGTCATGATTAGCGATATCTCGCTAATAGGATATTTGAGAGCATGCAGATATAAAAAAGCGCCTATTAATAAATAGACGCTTACATCAAGCAATATATTGATTGGAAGATTAGCCTGTGACTTTGCCGTCTTTGCTTTCTTCTTTCATCATGCGATTTAATAAAGGTACGGTCGCCCACATAACGATACCTACAATTAAGGTCACAATACCAATTTTACCAAACACATCCGTATAAATAGGTAATGTTTGTAGTGGATCTGTAATACCTTCTGGTGCTGCGGTGAAAGTCGCGACATAACCTCCTAACAGATAAGCTGTGGCTTGTGTTAAGAACCACATACCTAAAATAAAGCCCATCATGTATTGTGGTACGAACGCAGCAACCATGGCTAAACCTAACGCACTGATCATCAGTTCACCTAAGCTCTGGAATAAGTAAACCAGAACAATAAACCAAGGAGATGTTAAGCCTTGCGCATCGGCAAACCACATACCTGATGCTGCTGCTGTAAGGAATCCTAATGAGCACAGAAGCATACCTGTGGTAAACTTCGCTGGCATTGAGAAGTCTTTGCCTTTCGCGCCAAAATGGCTGTAAGCGATAGCAAGGATTGGGCTAGCAACAATGATCCAGAATGGGTTTAGTGCTTGGAAGCTGACAGGGTTAATATCAAAGCCTAAAAGCGTGTGATGAACATTATGAATCGCAAAGAAGTTCAGTGAAGTTGGCATCTGAGCATACAGGATGTAGAAAACAACAGCTTCTAACATCAGAACAAATGCAACATACATTTTATTACGAGCCACTCTGTCTTTTTGTTTAAAAGCTTCACGGAAATAAATGAAGACAACAATAATAGACAGGCTGACTAAAACGATATTTGCAATCATCACATTGTGCAGTAACCATGCACAAACAAATACCATCGCAATGGAGCCGGCAATAACTAATAACAGTTTATTAAAGCTCATTGGTAAATGGTCTGGTTCAGAACCAATATTGGCAACCATTTTACGACAGAAGAAATAAACTAATAACGCCATGATCAAGCCAATACCACAGATATTATAAGTCAGGGCATATCCGTAGCGTTCAGCAAGTACAGGGGCGATAGATAAAGAAATTAATGAGCCGATATTAATCGACATATAAAATAGCGTAAATGCACCATCAAGGCGTGGATCTTTAGGTGGATAACATTTTGCTAATAGGCTGGCAGGGTTGGCTTTAAATAAACCATTACCGACTGCGATAGTTCCTAACGCGTAGAAAATTAAATTAGGATACATGATTGACATACCAGTCATGAAATAACCGATAGCCAAGACAATAGCACCTAAAACAATTGTTCGTTTTGTTCCTAATAAATGGTCACCAACATAACCACCAATAGAAATAAGCCCATAAACCAGTGCAGAGAATGCACCAAAAGTAATGAAAGCCTGTTCTTGGGAGAAGCCAAGTTTACTCACAAAATAGACGGCAAGAATACCTTGTACGCCGTAGTAACCAAAACGTTCCCACAATTCTACAAAGAAAATCATAAAGAATGGTTTAGGCTGTTGTAATAAACCGACTTGAGCGGGTTTATCCATATCTGTAATGCCCCTAATTATTATTTATTTTCAACAACGATGTTATTTACTCACA
>JAEYFY010000160.1 GCA_023454395.1 Pseudomonadota bacterium | reverse complement strand
TCTGTTATGCTTTCGAAGTATTGCTAATAAGAGGCTACAACTATTTATGTCAGCTTGGCGTAAACTATATTATAACACATTGAATTTACCACTAAAATTACTGGTAAAAAGCAAACGAGTTCCGACTAACCCTATCACAGAATTAGGATTAGATACGTCGCGATCTTTTCTTTATGTTCTGCCTTATCATTCCAAGGCGGACTTACTGACTTTAAGGCAGCAATGTCTATCATTAGGATTGCCAGATCCACTGCAACCTATTGAAATAGGCGGAACAAAACTTCCTGCATACGTCTTTATTGATGACGGTCCCAGAGTATTCCGTTACTACTCGCCCGATCCTCGAAAAGATTCCGTGAAGACATTCCACGCTTATCTTGATGCACATCGTAATAACCCACATCTTGATATCGAGATGTTGCCTGTTTCTGTGATGTTTGGACGCTCTCCAGGTCGTGAAGGCCATAATGGTGTTCCACATTTACGTGTGCTTAATGGTATCCAAAAATTTATCGCTATCCTCTGGTTAGGTCGTGATAGTTTTGTTCGTTTTTCACCCACTGTATCAATGCGTGAAATGGCGAACGAACACGGCACTGACACCAGTATAGCTCGAAAACTCGCTCGCGTTGCGCGTATCCACTTTTCACGTCAGCGTTTAGCGGCAGTTGGTCCTAAATTGCCAGCACGCCAGGATCTCTTTAATAAATTGCTTTCATCGAAAGCCATTGAAAAAGCAATTGAAGATGAATCAAAAGCGAAGAAAATCTCACTGGATAAAGCGCGTAAAAATGCCACTGATATCATGGAAGAAATTGCAGCTAATTTCTCATATGAAGCGGTGCGAATGAGTGATCGCGTATTAAGTTGGACATGGAATAAGCTCTACCAAGGCATCAACGTTTATAATGCCGAACGCGTGCGCAAACTCGCGCAAGATGGGCATGAGATCGTTTATGTTCCTTGCCACCGTAGCCACATGGACTACTTGCTGCTTTCTTATGTGCTTTATCACCAAGGTTTAGTACCACCACATATTGCGGCAGGGATTAACCTTAATTTCTGGCCAGCAGGTCCGATTTTCCGCCGTTTAGGGGCTTTCTTTATCCGAAGAACCTTTAAGGGTAACAAGCTTTACTCCACTATTTTCCGCGAATATTTAGGTGAGCTATTTACACGAGGCTATTCCATTGAATATTTCGTTGAAGGTGGACGCTCTCGTACAGGTCGATTGTTAGATCCTAAAACAGGAACACTTTCAATGACGGTACAAGCCATGTTACGCGGTGAAACACGTCCTATTTCTGTTGTTCCAATTTACATTGGGTATGAGCACGTAATGGAAGTGGCAACCTATGCCAAAGAGTTACGCGGAGCAACAAAAGAGAAAGAAGGCCTTATGCAGATGGTCAGAGGATTACGTAAATTACGTAACCTTGGTCAAGGCTATGTGAACTTTGGTGAGCCAATTTCTGTTGTACAATATTTAAATCAGGCTGTGCCACAATGGCGTGATGATATTGATCCTATTGAGCCACAACGCCCAAGTTGGTTAAACCCAGCAGTAAGCACCCTCGCTGATAACATTATGGTTCATATCAATAATGCAGCATCGATTAATGCGATCAACCTTGTTTCAACAGCCTTGTTGGCATCACGCCAGCGCGCACTCACAAGAGAGCAACTGTTAGAGCAAGTAGATTGTTATCTGCAATTATTACGCAATGTGCCTTATTCGGCAGATATGATTGTGTCTGATAAAAATGCTGAAGCCTTATTAGAACACGCTTTACAATCAGATAAATTCCAAGTCGAAAAAGACAGTCTGGGTGATATTGTGGTGCTTCCTCGTGAAAGCGCGGTATTAATGACTTATTACCGTAATAACACAATCCACTTAATGGTCACTCCGTCATTAATTGCCAGCATCATCTTACACCATGAAAAAATTCATCGTGATGATTTAATGAAACAAGTTGAGCTAATCTTCCCTCTTATTAAAGCAGAACTATTTATTCGTTATGAGAAAGAAGAACTCCCTGAAGTCATTAATACGTTGATTGCGGAATTATGCCGCCAGCGCCTGATTTGTTGTGATAGTGATGGCTTACTGCGTATCAACCCAGCGCGTATTCGTCCATTACAGCTTTTAGCTGCCAGTGTCAGAGAAACATTACAGCGCTATGGTATTACACTTTCTTTACTCAATTTTGCCCCTGAAATTAGCCGTGCATTATTGGAAAAAGAGAGCCGTATCTTGGCACAACGTCTTTCAGTCCTGCATGGCATCAACGCGCCTGAGTTCTTTGATAAAGCGGTGTTCTCTACTTTAGTTTCAACGCTACGTGAAGAAGGGTATCTCAATGATAATGAAGATATTCTAAAAGCAGATGCTTCTGCTCTTTACCAAGTGATTGCAAAATTAATGTCACCAGAAATTCGCTTAACTATTGAAAGCGTGGGGATCACTGAAGATAACAATTCAGCACAAACTATTGACGAAAAAAGTGAGCCAAAAGCTGATGAGTAATCAGTAAATAGTGCCATGACTGAAATAGAAAAGGGATAAGCGCATTGCTTATCCCTTTTTGTTTCTACTCGATTGTAGAGAACCATTTAGCACTTATGATCTGTTAAAAATAACTAAATAAAATGCCTGCAAATAAAACAAAACCAACATAGTTATTATTCATAAAAGCTTGAAAACACGGCGCTCTTTCACGCTCTGCAATAAGTTTCTGCTGATAAATAAACAGCGCTGTGACTAACAATAGCGACCAGTAGTAGATACCTTTCAGACTCAGCAAGATACCGATACCCACTAATAATGCCAACATCACCAGCTGTAAAATACCAATAATAATTTTGTCATAACGACCGAATAAAATGGCGGTAGATTTAACCCCAATTTTTATATCATCATTACGATCAACCATGGCATATTGTGTATCGTAAACCACAGACCAGACAATATTGACAAGGAATAATAGCCAACACACTAATGGCAAACTTTCAGAAACGGCAGCAAATCCCATCGGGATTGACCAGCCAAAAGCCATACCTAAAATAAGCTGGGGTAAATTACTAAACCGTTTAACGAAAGGATAAAACCACGCCAGTGCAAGCCCTGCCACAGAGAGCCAAATAGTCATAGTATTAAGTGTTAAAACTAATGCAAAGGACAAGAGTACCAAAACGATAAATAGAATTTTGCTCTCTTTTTCTGTCACAGCCCCACTAGGTAATGGTCGATTTTTAGTTCGTTCAACACTGCCATCAATTTTCCGGTCAGCAAAGTCGTTTATTACACACCCAGCGGCACGCATAGAGAACACGCCAATAGTAAAGACAATCAGAATATGCCAATCAGGAAAACCTTTAGCGGCAATCCATAAAGCCCAATAAGTTGGCCAAAGTAATAATAGCGCTCCGATAGGTTTATCTATACGCATTAAACGGCTATATGCTTGCCATTTACTTTGCGTCATACTTCCCTCCAATT
>JAEYFY010000138.1 GCA_023454395.1 Pseudomonadota bacterium | reverse complement strand
AAACAATTATATAGAGGAGAACTCTGATGAATGCCAATATTTATCAAGAGATAGAAAACAACCCTCGCTTTAAAGAACTGGTTAATAAACGTAGTCGTTTTTCATG
This sequence comes from Pseudomonadota bacterium, assembly GCA_023454395.1. GTDB lineage: Bacteria > Pseudomonadota > Gammaproteobacteria > Enterobacterales > Enterobacteriaceae > Proteus > Proteus appendicitidis. The sequence continues at coordinate 4,312 of JAEYFY010000138.1, read as the reverse complement.
GACACTTTCAATTATTACGCTTGTTATGTACGTCTCATTTATCTTACTTATTGCGTTCTATCCACAATGGTTAGGTACACCATTATATGAGGGAAGTTACATTACACGAGGTATTCCTATTGGTATGGGTTTAATCATCGCCTCATTTTTATTAACGGGTATTTACGTTATTAAAGCCAATACCGAGTTTGACAAACTTACCGCTGAAATTATTGAAGAGGTAGAAAAATGAGAAAATTACTCTATGCAATAAGCTTATTTTTCCTCTCCTCAACGGTTGCTTACGCTGCTGCAATAACAGAAGGAGGTGAGAAACAACCGATGAATATTCAGGCCATCATCATGTTCCTAATATTCGTAGGATTAACGCTTTACATCACTTATTGGGCTTCTAAACGTACCCGCTCTCGTTCTGATTACTATACTGCCGGAGGAAAAATTACTGGCTTCCAAAACGGAATGGCAATCGCTGGTGATTTTATGTCTGCCGCATCCTTTTTAGGGATCTCCGCGCTGGTTTATACCTCGGGTTATGATGGGCTTATCTATTCAATTGGATTTCTGATTGGTTGGCCTATTATTCTTTTTATCATTGCTGAACGCTTACGTAATTTAGGGCGCTATACCTTTGCTGATGTTGTCTCCTATCGCTTAAGCCCTAAACCTGTGAGAACACTCTCCGCGATTGGATCACTGGTTGTTGTTGCTCTATATCTGATTGCACAAATGGTAGGTGCCGGTAAATTAATCGAACTCCTTTTCGGCTTAAACTACCATATTGCCGTTGTACTCGTCGGTATTCTAATGGTGCTATATGTGTTATTTGGAGGCATGTTAGCGACTACTTGGGTTCAAATCATTAAAGCTATTTTATTACTTGCAGGTGCAAGTTTTATGGCTGTTATGGTTATGAAAGCCGTCGATTTTAATTTCAATACCTTATTTAAAGAAGCCGTTAGTGTTCACTCAAAAGGGTTCTCTATCATGAGTCCTGGTGGATTGGTTTCTGATCCTATATCTGCGCTCTCTTTAGGTCTTGCTCTGATGTTTGGTACAGCGGGGCTTCCTCATATCATCATGCGCTTCTTTACTGTTAGCGATGCAAAAGAAGCCCGTAAGAGTGTTTTCTATGCAACAGGTTTTATCGGTTATTTTTATATTCTTACTTTTATCATTGGTTTCGGCGCTATCTTACTCGTTAGCCCTAATCCTGTGTTCAAAGATGCCGCTGGCGCTTTGATTGGTGGAACCAATATGGCGGCGGTTCACTTAGCGGATGCTGTTGGCGGTAATTTCTTCTTAGGCTTCATTTCAGCCGTTGCCTTCGCTACTATTTTAGCCGTTGTTGCAGGACTAACTTTAGCAGGTGCATCTGCGGTATCGCATGATCTCTACGCTAATGTAATTAAAAATGGTCACGCAGATGAAAGACAAGAGCTAAAAGTATCCAAAATTACCGTGGTTATCTTAGGTATTGTCGCTATCGGTTTAGGTATTTTATTTGAAAAGCAAAATATAGCCTTTATGGTGGGGCTTGCTTTCTCAATTGCCGCAAGCTGTAACTTCCCAATCATATTGTTATCTATGTATTGGAAAGGGCTGACAACACGAGGCGCGGTCGCGGGAGGATGGTCTGGTTTATTAGTTGCTGTCACGTTGATGATCTTGGGGCCAACAATTTGGGTAAGTATTTTAGGTCATGAGAAACCGATCTATCCTTATGAATACCCAGCATTATTCTCAATAATCATTGCTTTTGTTGTCTCATGGCTTTTCTCGGTTACAGACAAATCATCTTTAGGTGAACAAGAAAAAGCAAAATTCCAAGTACAGTTTATTCGTTCTCAAATTGGCTTAGGCATTGAACAAGGTAAACAGCACTAACCATCTAAAATAATGTTATCTTTCTAAACAAAAATAACCCCAAAGTAAATTCCAACTTTGGGGTTATTCATTTTCAATGATTTTATCCATTATTATAAAAATCTTGCGCCTATTTCTATTATTTACTTATTTAGAATATTTTTAAGCTTTAACTACATATCTATACGATTATTTAAATAACTTATTATGAGTTATTCCACTATTATAAAAAGAAAAATAAATTAAATTAAAATCAATTAATTACAAATAAAAATAAATATAATTTATTTACTATATAGCTTATTAATAAAGCTAAAATTATCTAAGTAGTGAGAAAGAAACATAATAATATCAATTTCAGACACACTTCAGCCAAACAAGGCTTGTATTGTCAAAAAGTAAATGGTTAACTTTTTATTCTGTATAAAAAGAGGTGGTAGTTTTTAAATAAATTATGTCTCAATTAACTCATTACGCACTTTTATTTTTCTTATCAATGGCACCTGCAGTATTGGGGGGGTCAACACTGCATATAGAACAAAAAATCTATATTGTCCTTATTGGTTGGCTACTTATACTGATATGTAGTGGCATTTATCGTTCTGTTTTTGGAAAAATAATAACCTTTATTACTAGTGCGCTATGGTCTTTAAACCTTTCTATTTCTCTATTTTTCTATCGTGAACACGATATTGCCTTTTCATCATCCATTGCTGAAACTTTTATTAATACCAACGGCAGCGAAACTGTCGGTATGCTCTCTTACAATAAGTACTATGTCTTATTTTATGTATGTGCTTTTGTCATTTACTATTTTTGCATCCATAAAGCCGCTCAATTATCTGATCTAAAAACGACAAAAAAAAGTGTGATTGCTTTTGTTATCTTAATAGCCATTATTCCAATTTATAAAAGCTTAGCATTAAGAAACGATAACAACAGTAAATTACTGACAGAATATGCACTTCTCAATACACCTTTTTATAATGCAGCGGCACTTGTTCGAACCTTCCATGAAAATCGCCAAATTAGAAAAATTGCCTCGCAAAAAGTTGAGTTTCAATATAATAAAAATAATGATAATACAGAAATTTATATCCTTATTCTTGGAGAGTCCGTTCGCAGAGATCATCTAGGAATTTATGGCTATCCGCACGATACAACACCTAATCTAATGAAAGAAAAGAGTAACCTTATTTTATTCAATCAAGTTTATTCTCCGGCACCAGTAACCATTCTTTCTGTACCAATTTCACTCTCAAATATAGGGTTAGAACAGTTACAAAATAAAAATCATTATGCGGATAATATTGTTTCTCTTGCCAATCATGCTGGGTTTAAAACATATTGGTTAAGTAATCAAGGTGAAGGTAATCAGAAAACCAGTGTTATTTCTGTCATTGCTAATATGGCTCAAAATAAAAAGTGGAATGAATTTATCGGTTACGATGAAGAGCTACTTCCTTATTTAGATAAGGCGCTTAATGAGCCATCTACACAGAAAAAATTAATCATCTTACACACGTATGGTAGCCATGAGCCGGCCTGTAATCGATTTCCAAGTCAGTATTTAAAGAAATTTACGCAAGAAGATGATGATAACTGTTATGACAGCTCTATCGCTTATACAGATAAGTTAATTAATGACATCATCGAGAGAGTTAAAGATAAACCAGCTTCTATTCTCTACTTTGCTGATCACGCTTTACAGCGTCTCGATAAAAATAGAGAGGTTCGTTATCATCATGGTGTAAATACGCCACGAAAAGAAGCTTATGATATACCATTGTTTATTTGGTATAGCCCATCGTCTATTAAACCGATTATCAATAATGAAGCGTTGAATAAGCCTTATTCAACGGTAAATAATTATTGGTTACTAAGTAGTTGGCTTGGAATAGAACATAACTCTCACCAAAAGTGTCACTCACCATTAAATGAGTGCTATCAACCTAAATCATCAATCACAGTTATTGATGGCAATAAAAATCTCTTAAACTATGATTTATTGCGCTCAGAAGAGCAGGAGCCTCAATAACATACTCATTAAAAATACCTAAATAAAAATATACTTTTTATATTTTCATCATCTGCTTTTAATAAGATCTATCAAAGATAACAAGAAATAAAAAGATCAGAATACTAGGCATTAAATTAAGTGATATTAGATACTTGATACAGGGATAATCTTACTAATAGAGTTGCCATAAATAGTATTTAACAGCATGAAGATTGGCTATTTTATTGTGAAATATAACAATTTTATTAAGGAATATAGTAATAGTTTCTAATTAACGACTAACAAATAAGCTAGGTAACGTCCAAACGCAAAAAAGCCAACCCATTGGGTTGGCTTTCTCGTCTTATTTAATGCCTGGCAGTTCCCTACTCTCACATGGGGAGACCCCACACTACCATCGGCGCTACAACGTTTCACTTCTGAGTTCGG
>JAEYFY010000108.1 GCA_023454395.1 Pseudomonadota bacterium | reverse complement strand
GCCACAACAGTACCCAGTCCAAGCTCGCTTTCAGTATCGCTAATCCAACGTTGACCAAGAGTAAAAGGCATATATATAAACTCAGCTCTCAAATATATAATTTAGGAATTATTAATGAATGCAGTATTGCGGTGTTGTCATTAAAATCTGTGGGATAAACAGTGCTTATTCTTTGAACAAAGAAAAGCTAATTATCTCCAAAGGGGCGTTATGTTAATAGATGCAAAGCAAACCGTCACCTGCAAAATGACACAACTTAAAATGAGAGTGTCATTTGCCCATTTAACAAGGTTGAAAAATCATCTTGTATAAAAGGTAGGATTGCGTCTGCAATAGGCATTAACTGCTTATTGATATAGTGCTCATAATCAGGTGCAGTGGTAATGTGCTCTAACGGCTCAGGCCCCAAGAGGGTAATTATATAACTAATCCAACCGCCTTGCTGATATTGTTGAGGTCTATTTTGGGATAAATTATATTCATCCGCCTTGCGTGCTGCTTTGACATGAGGGGGGACGTGGTGCTGATATTCTGATAATTTTCGACGTAACCGTTTACGATACACCAATCTCTCATCATATTTTCCCGCAAGCGTATCCGCGACATAATCACGAATAAACTGCTGATAAGGTTGCTGATGAAAAATACGTGTATAAAGCTCTTGTTGAAATTTTTGAGCAAGGGGCGTCCAATCTGTTCTGACGGTTTCTAACCCCTTAAATACCATTTTATCATTACTGAGTCCGGCATAGCGCTTCTTGCTACCGGTCTCCATACCTCGGATAGTGGGCATTAAAAAGCGACGATAATGGGTTTCGTATTCTAGTTCTAATTTACAATCTAGCTGATAGTTTTCAAAGAGATGTGTTTTCCACCATTGATTTACCTCTTGTACTAATTGATACCCAATTTGTTGTGCTTGTTGTTCTGTGTGAGGTGATTTTAGCCAAACAAAGGTTGAATCCGTATCGCCATAAATAACTTGATAACCTTGGGCCTCAATTAATTCTCGTGTTTTTTTCATAATTTCATGACCTCGTAGCGTAATGGAAGAAGCTAAACGAGGATCAAAAAAGCGACAACCCACAGAGCCTAAAACACCATAAAAAGCATTCATAATAATTTTGAGAGCTTGAGAAAGCGGGGCATTTTTATGTAATTTGGCATTATCTCTTTCATGCCAAATTTGTGACACAATCGCGGGTAAACAGTGCTGTTCTCGCGAAAATCGCGCTTGGCGAAATCCAGAAATAGAAAACTTTTCATCAGGTTGGTGCATTCCTTCAATCATTCCTACGGGATCGATTAGAAAAGTACGAATAATAGAGGGATAAAGGCTTTTGTAATCAAGCACAACAACAGAATCATATAAGCCGGGAGCCGAATCCATCACAAAACCCCCAGGGCTATGTTCTTCAGGCTTTTCACCTTGATTAGGCGCGACATATCCAATGCGATGCATTGAGGGTAAATAGAGGTGGGTAAAAGCTGCCACCGAGCCACCGCTTCTATCAACGGAAAGCCCAGTAACACAGGCTCTTTCTAATAAGAACGCCATAAGAGATGTCGCATCAAAGATACGATTTACTAAGACACAATCTTGCCAATTATAATAAGCCAGTGCGGGTTTATCTTCTTTAAAGCGCCGATTAATTTCATCCATTCTGGCGTAAGGTGTATCAATGGCTTTACCTTCACCTAACAGTGTTTGAGCAACGGATTCGAGGCTAAAAGAGGGGAAATTCCATGTCGCCATTTTCAAAGCATCGATCCCATCGATAATTAAACGACCTTGAGCTGAAGCAAAAAAATGACCTTTTTTAAATCCATGCTCTCGCCATTCTAATGGGCTATTTTGACGACCTAATAATAGACTGATGCCATACCGTTGGGCGTGAGTGTACAAAATACGCAGATCGAATTGAATTAAATTCCAACCAATAATCGCATCAGGATCGTGATGTTGTATCCACTCATTTAGTTTTTCAATTAAACGCAATCGGCTACTGACATAACATAAGCGATAGCCTTGGGGTTGCTGGCTTTCACATTCTGCGGGTAACTCATCAGTCAGCATAAACACCACATTATCACCACAACCTGCAAGCCCAATGGAGTAAAGTTCACCAAATTCACTGGTTTCAATATCCAAAGACACAGTTCGAAGCATTGGGCGATAATCAGGCGCTGGTTTTAATGTAGCAATATTATTTTGTTGATAACGAAACCAGACAGGTGCGGTGATAAAGCGCTCCATCATATAGCGTTCATGAGGGCGGATATCTGCTTCATAAAGGCGAATATGATGCTCTTTAAGTTGTTGCTCAAGTTGAACAAGTTGACGGTATTGTTTGCAATAAACACCAAAAACGGGCTGTCTTTCGAAATCTTTTAAATCGAGAGGGCGAATTTCAATATCAGGATTTTTACCAACGAGTGAGCGTAAAACAGTTTCATGTTGGCGGGCAACAAAACCGATAGCGTGTTGCATAGGAACAGTTACTTTATGTGCGCCATTATCTGTCGCTAGCCAATAAGAGACGACAATACCTTTGGGGGTGTCGCTCCAGTGGCGAGTAAGAATAAAGCCTTGTTCCGTATGACCCATTATGAGCACCCAATAAACACAAATAATTCACTAAAGATGTGTTTATTATAGTCAATATAGTGGTTATTTATACAGTTAATTTTAGTTGAGATTAATTAAACGGAATACCTAAAATAAGTGATTGATCCACTTCACCATTTATTAGTGATTGCGTATTTCCATCATACACAATCATACCGTTATCAATCACAATCGCTCTTGAGGCAATTTTTGCAGCATCTTCTAAGCTATGAGAAACCATCAATAAGGTTAACGCTTTTTCATCACAAAGTTGCTCAAGTAGTGCCAGCATTTCAATGCGTAACGCAGGATCAAGGGCAGAGAAAGGCTCATCGAGTAATAAAATCGGTTGCTCGCGTACCAAGCAACGCGCAATTGCGACACGTTGACGTTGTCCTCCTGATAATTGAGAAGGTAAGCGTTCAAGATATTCACTGAGAGCCACTTGTTTAGCGCGATCTTCTAAGAGTACTTTTTGCGCGTCAGTCAGTTTTAATCCCGGATTTAACCCCAAGCCAATATTTTGCCTGACAGTTAAATGAGGAAATAGATTGTTATCTTGAAATAACATGGAAATAGGGCGTTTTGCTGGCACTGTTTTTGTATGATCTTGACCATTAAGAAACAGGCTTCCTTTTTCTGATGGTAAAAAACCAGCAATTAAACTAAGTAATGTGCTTTTTCCTGCACCACTGGGACCTAATACGGCGATACGCTCTCCCGTATTAACGGTTAAATTAAATAAGAGATGTTGGTGTTCATAAGTGTAAGCAAGATGCTCTAATTTAATCATGAGATTTTCCTGCCAATCGTTCTATTAGGCTAAAAAGAGTGAAGCAAAGTAGCAATAATATCATGGCGGTCACGGCACCATCTTGTGTGTGATAAGCGCCAATTTGCTGATAAAGATAGAAAGGTAAGGTTCTAAAGGTTTCATTACCAAAAAGAGCCACAATACCGAAATCACCAATAGAAATCACACAAGCAAAAGCAAGGGCTTGTGAAATCGGCTTTTTCAATGCGCGTAATTCTATCCAACGCAGTCGATTTATACCTTGTAAATTAAGTGATTGGCATAAAAGACCATAACGTGAAGCGATATCATTCATCGGGTTTTCGAGTACTTTTAATGCATACGGAATGGCAATTAATGCGTTGGTTAAAATGACTAAAACATACGGTGATTCGGGTAATCCAATCGTATTATTGAATAGAAGGAAAAAGCCTGTTGCCAACACAATTCCCGGCATTGCCAAAATAATCAAACCACTCATTTCCATGGCTTGTCCTGCTTTTTTAAAATGGCGTAAGCGAAGTTCTCGGCTACTCCATAACAACATCATCGTTAATACAACGCAAACAATACCCGCACCAATAGCAATAATCAGTGAGGTTGTAAAAGCTTGCCAAAGTACAGGTTGTTGAATAACACGTAGAAATTGGCTATTCAGACCATCAGTGATCACGGCTAAAATGGGTGGCACTAAAAAGAGGATCGCAAGGATGATAATTAGACCATCGGTTATTTTGCTAAATATTGGATCATAGGGATCACGCCAATGCAGCTTTTGGCTGTTTCCTACAAAAAGGGAACCTTTTAGCTTTTGACTGATAAGCACTAAGCCTAAACAACAAAAGAGTTGGATCAACGCCAGAAGTGCCGCACGATGTAAATCATAGTCATAACTTAATGCTTGATAAATCGCGAGTTCAACCGTTGTTGCTGCGGGACCTCCGCCTAATGCCAACACGGTAGCAAAGCTTGCAAAGCAGAGCATAAAAATTAGTGATGCAGTGGGGAGTATTTGACGCCATAAATAAGGAAATTCGAGGAAGCGGAAACGTTGCCAACCATTCATGCCTAATTGTGAAGCTAATTGGCGTTGCTCTGATGAGATACTTTCAAGAGCTTGCAATAGCATTCGGGTTGCTAATGGCATATTAAAGAAAATATGTGCCAGTAAAATGCCCTGCAAACCATAAGGCGTAAATTGGTAGTCGATCCCTAGCCATTCACAAATTTGAGCAATCCATCCCACTCTGCCATAAACCGTTAAAATACCAAAAAGTGCAACTAGAACAGGTAATACAAGGCTCATGGCGCATAGGCGTAAAAACAGTGTTCGCCCTTTAAATTGGCGTCGATAGAGTGCTTTGGCGAGCCAAATAGCCGGTAATATCGAAAATAGTGCAGATAAAAAGGCTTGCCAAAAAGTAAAGCGGACGACATGCCATAAATATTCATCAGCAAAAATTGAGGACAGCTCACCACTTGGTGCGTTAAACCACAATGCACCAAATGACAATAACGCGACAATAAGCAGTAAACCCGAGGCACATAGCCCCGGGATAAGCCATCTTCCCATTAGCGACTAACCGCAGCTTGCCAATTACGAGTCCATGTTTGGCGCTCTTTTGCGACAACATCTGCATCGAATTGCAATGATTTTTCGGGTTTAGGCATCACGGAATAGACGTCAGGTAATGGCATATCTATAACAGGATACATCCAATTGGTAGTAGGTATGGTTTCTTGGAATGCAGGGGTTAACATAAATTGCATAAATTGTTGAGCTAATTCAGGTTGTTTGCTCGATTTCAATTTTGCTGCGACTTCGACTTGTAAGTAATGCCCTTCATCGAAAATTGCCGCTGCATAGTTATCTTTTTTATCCGCTAAAATGTGATAACCCGGAGATGATGTGTAACTAAGTACAAAATCACCTTCGCCTTTTAAGAATAAGCCATAAGATTCACTCCAACCTTTCGTCACTGTTAGCGTTTTCTCTGACAATTTTTTCCATTCAGTGGCCGTATTTTCAGGATAAAGTGACTGCATCCATAGCATTAAACCCAAACCCGGTGTGCTGGTGCGAGGATCTTGATACAAAATCTTCCACTTTTCTTTGCTATTTAGCAGATCAGCCATACTTTTTGGGGGATTAGCAATGCGGTTTTTATCATAGATAAAAGCAAAATAACCGTAGTCATAAGGCACAAAGGTATCATCAGTCCATTTTTCAGGTAAGGTAAGTTTGGATGTATCGATATGACTTGGGGCGAAAAGCCCGGTTTCTTTTGCTGCGTGGATCAGATTGTTATCTAATCCTAAAATAATATCTGCCTTACTTTTATTACCTTCCATACGTAAGCGATTAAGCAGAGAAACACCATCAGAAAGAGCGACAAGTTTTAGTTCGCAATCACATTGTTGTTCAAACGCTTTTTTTATTGCAGGTCCTGGTCCCCAATCTGCGGTAAATGAATCATAAGTGTAAACAGTAAGTGTGGGTTTTTGTGCTAAGGCTTGAGCTGAAAAAGTACTCATAATGCCCATAGCGCCCAGAAAGAAAGTAAAGCGAAGTGATTTAGTTAACACGTTTAGTTCCTCAGTAAAAGTCAGGTAGGATCTGAGGAGTGAGGATGGCAAACCAATGAATATTGCAACATCCTGACTCAAATCCCTACGCCAGTATTAGCTGGATCAGGTTC